>JANOLL010000223.1:0-5369 GCA_031419775.1 Polaromonas sp.
TCGGCCTCGGGCTCCAGAAAAAAGTCAAACGGGTTGAGCGTGACCATGTCCACCACCATGTCTACCGTGACCTTGAATTCACGTGTGGGCTTGGGGAAGACCAGCCGGGCCTGGTAATTGGAAAATGGGTCTTGTTGCCAGTTGATGAAATGTTCAGCCGGTTCGATCTTCAGCGAATAGGACAGGATTTGCGTCCTGCTGTGCGGGGCTGGCCGCAAACGAACAATTTGGGGTCCCAGCGTGACCAAGCGGTCATATTTGTAGTGGGTGATGTGGCTCAGGGCAACGTGGATGGACAAGGCAGGCTCACTTTTTCAGGTTTTTGCACAGGCAGCCGGGTCATCCCTGGCCGTCCACCGGGTTTTCCCGCCTGCAGATTATCAGGTCTGTCTTGAGGCAAGCAAGAGCCGAGCCAAACGGTACTTGTCGGCTGCCGGCGTGACTCGCCCGTTGAGATCAATGCGTTGACTGCTTTCGCCGGGCACGACCGCGTCCATTTACCCGAGGCAGTCAGTGCTCAACGACATTCCATTAGCTTCCCATCAGGCTGTTAACCCGCAGTTTGCGCTGTCCCGGCTGCTGGTGGCGCTGCTGACAGGCTCGGTGGCCGGAGTGGCCATTCAACTCCAGCAAGCCGCGCTTGCAGCGGCGTCCCATTACGCCGTGTTGACCGCCATCGCTTTGATGGGCCTGACAGGGGTCATGTGCCGTGGCCAACGGTCAACGCCTCGCGTTCCACGGCTAGTTTGGCTATGTACGGTGTTGCTGGCCGCCGCAGCCGGTTTTGGGCTGACCGGCCTGCGGGCCACGGCGTTTGAAAAAACGGCGCTCAACCCCGCTCTCGAGGGAAAGGACATTCAGGTCATCGGTCTGGTTGCAGCCTTGCCGCAGATCGGCGAAGACGGCCTGAGGTTCCGCTTTGCTGTCGAGTCGGCCAGGCTCAACGGTCAGGCCGTGAGCTTGCCGCCTGCCGTTTATCTGAGCTGGTATTCTGGCTTTTGGACCGCTGGCGCCGTAAAGCGGCCCAAGGCTTCCCCGCAGCCGTCATCGGGCAGGGCGGCGGAGGCGGAGGGCGGTGACGTGGCGGATTTTCTGCCTGAAACCCAGCGGCCGCCAATGGCCCGCGCGGGGGAACGTTGGCAATTCACGGTCCGGCTCAAGGCCCCGCACGGCAACAGCAATCCGCATGGCTACGACTACGAGCTGTCGCTCTGGGAGCAGGGTGTGCAGGCCACTGGCTACGTGCGCGCCGGGCCGAATGATCCGGCGCCGAAAAACCTGCTTGACACTGGCGCGCATCCGGTTGAACGCGCCCGCCAGGCCGTACGCACGACGATTTTTGAGCGCGTGACGCAGCGGCAGCTGGCCGGGCTGCTCGCTGCCTTGGTGGTGGGTGATCAAAATGCGATCGAGCGTGCGGATTGGGATGTCTTTCGCGCGACGGGCGTGGCGCATTTGATGAGCATCTCGGGCCTGCACATCACCATGTTTGCCTGGGCGGCATCGCTAGCTCTTGGTTGGCTCTGGCGTCGTTCGGTTTCGCTGACGCCTGGCCTGTGCCTCGCGCTTCCTGCGGGCACAGCCGGAGCCTGGGGTGGCCTGTTGCTGGCCGTGCTGTATGCGCTGTTTTCGGGCTGGGGCTTGCCGGCCCAGCGAACCATCTGGATGCTGGCCACGGTGGTGCTGTTGCGCCAGAGCGGCAGGCATTGGCCCTGGCCGCTGGTGTGGTTGCTGGCCATGGCCATTGTGGTTGCGCTCGATCCGTGGGCCTTGCTGCAAGCAGGTTTCTGGCTTTCCTTCGTGGCGGTGGGTATCCTTTTTGCCGCCGGACCGTCCGAGGGTGAAACCGCCTCGTCAGGCCGCGACGCGCTTCAGACAGTCCGCCCGCATGGGTTTAACGATGCTATATATTCAGGAGCAACAGACCCATATAATTCCTTTGCTACAGACCAAAAACATACTGAAAAAGCGGTGAAATCATGGCCCTGGGCCGCTCGGCTCACACCGGCGCTTGCCGGGGCGGTTCGGGCGGCGCGTGAACAGTGGGTCATCACGCTGGCCCTGACGCCGCTGACCCTGCTGCTGTTTCATCAGGTCTCGCTGGTCGGCCTTCTGGCGAATGCCATCGCCATCCCCTGGGTCACGCTGCTGGTCACGCCGCTGGCCATGCTGGGTGTGCTCTGGTCTCCTTTCTGGGATCTGGCCGCCGGACTGGCGGGATGGTTAAAGGTTTTCTTGCAGTTTTTAGCGAGTTGGCCGCTTGCGTCAATCAGCGTGGCTGCCGCGCCGGTATGGTGTGGCCTGGCAGGCGTCGCCGGTGGTGTCCTGCTGGCCCTGAAATTGCCCTGGCACTGGCGCCTACTGGGGCTGCCCTTGCTGCTCCCGGTGTTGCTGTGGCAACCCATCCGGCCCGCGCCGGGCGAGTTTGAACTGCTGGGAGCCGATATCGGTCAAGGCAACGCTGTCGTGGTACGCACCGCAGGCCATAGCCTGGTCTATGACACCGGACCGCGCTTTTCGCGCGAAAGCGATGCCGGTCACCGGGTGCTGGTGCCTTTGCTGCGGGCATTCGGCGAGCGGCTTGACCTGCTGGTGCTCAGTCACCGTGATCTCGACCACGTGGGGGGCGCCGCGGCCGTGCTTGCTATGCAGCCTCAGGCCGGATTTCTCAGCTCGATTGAAAAGTCCCATGCCTTGCAGGCGGTGCGCGCGGCTACCCCGTGCGTTGCAGGACAACACTGGCGCTGGGACGGGGTGGATTTTGACGTGCTGCATCCGGACGCGGCAGACTACGAGACGGTGACCAAATCCAACGCCATGAGCTGTGTGCTGCGGATTTCCAGCGGGACGCAAACGGCCTTGCTGGTCGGCGATATTGAGGCACCGCAGGAGCTGCGACTGATCGGTGACGCCCGACTGGCCAGCCTGCTCAAGGCCGACTTTTTGCTGATCCCGCATCACGGCAGCAAAACATCGTCCACCGCCGCGTTTCTCGATGTGGTGCAGCCTCGTGTGGCCCTGGCCCAGACCGGCTATCGGAATCGTTTTGGTCATCCCGCCGAAAGCGTCCTGTCACGCTACCGCGAGCGTGGCATCAGCATCTATCAATCGCCGTGGTGCGGCGCGGCAAGCTGGCGCAGCCAGCGACCTGGCGAGGTCGTCTGCCAGCGCAAGCAGGCACTGCGCTACTGGCACCATCGCCCAGCTGGAATGCCTTGAATCCTGGCGGCGCGGCTGTGCCGGTCGGTCCTGCGCAAAATACGGGTGGCGCATTACTTGCTAAGCTATCCGTACAAAAATTGCCAGGTGCTAGACGGAGATAAAGCCCATGAGCCAACCGATGTTTGATGAAATGCATGCTGGCCCTGACAGCGTGCGGGACCATTACCAGAGTTACCAGCGCTGGCTGTCTCGCCAGCCGCTGGAGTCCATGCAGGCGCGCCGCGCCGAAGCAGAAATGATTTTTCGCCGAGTGGGCATCACCTTCGCCGTTTATGGCGCCAAGGATGAAGACGGCGCCGGGACCGAGCGCTTGATTCCGTTTGACCTGATTCCCCGAATCATTCCGGCGCACGAGTGGGCCACGCTTGAAAAGGGCCTGGTGCAGCGCGTCACCGCGCTCAACCGTTTCATCCATGATGTCTACCACGGGCAGAACATTCTCAAGGCGGGCGTGGTGCCGTCCGAGCAGATTTTTCAAAACGCGCAGTTCCGGCCCGAGATGATGGGCGTCGACGTGCCGGGCAACATCTACTCTCAAATTGCCGGCATTGACATCGTTCGCGCGCCCGACGCGACCGGTACCGGCGAATACTACGTGCTCGAAGACAACCTGCGTGTCCCCAGCGGCGTGAGCTACATGCTGGAAGACCGCAAGATGATGATGCGGCTGTTCCCCGAACTGTTCAGTGAAAACCGGGTGGCTCCCGTGGCCCACTATCCCGACCTGCTGCTCGAAACCTTGCGCGCTTCGGCACCGCCCGCCACGGCCGACCCAACGGTGGTGGTGCTGACGCCCGGCATGTACAACTCGGCCTATTTTGAACATGCTTTCCTGGCGCAACAGATGGGCATTGAACTGGTCGAAGGGCAGGACCTGTTTGTAAAAGACAACTTTGTGTACATGCGGACCACGCGCGGCCCGAAGCGGGTCGATGTGATTTACCGCCGGGTCGATGATGATTTTCTGGATCCGCTGGCTTTCCGTCCAACTTCCACCCTGGGTTGTGCCGGGCTGCTCAATGTCTACCGTAGCGGCAATGTGGCCTTGTGCAACGCAATCGGCACTGGCGTGGCCGACGACAAGTCGATTTACCCGTATGTGCCCAAGATGATCGAGTTCTATCTGGGTGAAAAGCCAATTCTGAAGAACGTGCCGACCTATATGTGCCGCAATCCAGAAGACCTGAAGTACACACTGGCCCATCTCAAGGATCTGGTGGTCAAGGAGGTGCACGGTGCCGGCGGTTACGGCATGCTGGTTGGCCCGGCCTCCACCACGGCGGAAATCGAGGAATTTCGGACTGCGCTGCTGGCCAACCCGGCAGGCTACATCGCCCAGCCGACGCTCAGTTTGTCGACGTGCCCCACCTACGTTGACAGCGGCGTGGCCCCGCGCCACATTGACTTGCGACCGTTTGTGCTCAGCGGTAAAGAGGTGCAGATGGTGCCTGGTGGCCTGACGCGGGTGGCCCTGAAGGACGGCTCGCTGGTGGTCAATTCGTCCCAGGGAGGTGGCACCAAAGACACCTGGATTCTGGAGGGGCCATCGGTGGTCTGGCAGTCACAGTCGCAGTCACAAACGACATTCACCACCGAGCCTGTCCAGGCTTCAACAGGAGCCCATTGATCATGCTGTCACGTACTGCTGACCATCTTTTCTGGATGTCCCGTTACACCGAGCGAGCCGAGAACACCGCTCGTATGCTTGATGTCAATTACCAAACCGCCATGCTTCCTCAGTCGGCTGGCGCGGCACAGGTGGGGTGGGAAGGTTTGCTGAGCATCAGTGAACTCAAGCCGGCGTATGTCAAGAAATACGGCGAGACGATTGACCAGCGCAACGTGATGGACTTCATGGTGCGGGATGAAGAAAACGCCTCCAGCATCGTCTCGTGCCTGAAAAACGCCAGGGAAAATGCCCGCGCGGTTCGCGGAACGCTGACGACCGAAGTTTGGGAAACGGAAAACCAGACCTTTCTGGAAGTGATCCGCATGCTCAACAACGCAGACTTCGAGCGCGACCCGTCGGCCTTTTTTGAATGGGTCAAATTTCGTTCGCATCTGTCACGCGGCGTGACCGCCGGAACCATGCTGCAGGACGAAGCGTTTCATTTTTTGCGCCTGGGCACTTTTCTGGAACGTGCCGA
>JANOLL010000224.1:0-5576 GCA_031419775.1 Polaromonas sp.
GGCTCGTACAGCGTGCCAGCCCAAAAACGCCCGGCTGGGTCAGCCTTGCCATCATTGAAGCGCGTAGTGGCCGGATTGTGCGTGGCACGTGCCAGTCGTTGCAGCGCCCCTCTCCACGTCTTAGCCCGGTAAATACCGTCCCGCAGCGCCAGCACCAATCCGCCCGAGTCACGCACAGGCGCGATGCAGCCGGGCTCTGACGGCATAGCCCAGCTTTCCACGCTACCCATGAAGACATTGCAGCGATGGATCTGCCGGCCCTGAATGTCTACCCAATACAGCAGTTGCTCGTCTGGGTGCCAAAAAGGCGACTCGCCCAATTCGCAGCGGCTTGCGGGCAGCGTCTGCCAGGTCATGCAGCGGTCGTTATTCGAGCTTGACGCCGGCGTCCCTGACCAGCTTGACCCAGAACTTGGCGTCTTCGTTCAGAAAAGAGGCGAATTGTTCTGGCGACGTTGAGAGGGTTGCATCGGTCCCCTCGCGGGCCAGCGCGGCTTTTACCGAGGGCTGCTGCATCGCGGTGGTGGCGGCCTCAAACAGCTTCTTTATCACCGGGGCAGGTGTTCCTGCGGGAACAAAGAGACCGTACCAGAATTCGATCGCGTAATCGGGCAGGCCCGCTTCGACCATGCCTGGCAGCCCCGGCACCAGTGCTGTGCGCTCCCGCGTGCTGACAGCCAAACCGCGCAACCGACCTGCCTGGACCATGGGCAGCACCGATGGCGGTGTGCCAAAGGTCAGCTGGGTATCTCCGGCAATCACCGACTGGATTGCAGGGCCGCCCCCCCGAAAAGGGATGTGGGTCATCTGCAGCCCAGTGATCTGGAGAAACAGCGCCGCCCCAAGATGCGGCGCCGACCCGTTGCCAGACGTGGCGTAATTCAGTGCGCCCGGTGCGGCTTTTGCCTTGGCGATGAGGTCCTGCACCGACGCGATACCTATCGTCGGGTTGGCGGCAATCACCAGCGGCGAACTGCTCAATTTGGTAACCGGCATCAAATCGCGCGGGCTGTAACCGAGCTTGCTATTGAGCGCCGGATTGACTGAAATACTGCTGGGACTGGCGATCAAAACGGTGTAGCCATCGGGCGCCGCTTTGGCAACCATTTCAGCGGCGATGCTGGAGCCCGCCCCGGCGCGGTTTTCGATCACCAGGGGCTGACCCAGGGCCTTTCCCATCGCGTCGCTCATGGCCCGGGCCACGTAGTCGGCCGCGCCGCCCGGCGCGAAACCCACCACCAGCTTGACGGGCTTGTTTGGGTAAGGCGGCGACTGTGCCCACACACCCAGAGCAAGTGAGCTAAAGCAGCCAAGAACCAACGCCTTCAGCACAACCGACTTTTTCACAGATTTCTCCTTGAGTATGGATGGGTCGAGGTCAAGCCCATGCGGACCAATCATGGCGCGGCCCCGATACGCAACACGATTTTGCCCACATGCTTGTTGGCCTCCATGCAGGCCCTGGCTTCAGCCAGCTGTTCAAACGGATAGATGCGATCGACCATCGGCTTGATGCCGCCATCCGCTATGACCGGTAACAAGTCGGCCACAAAACCCGGCACCGGACGGGCCCGCTGTTCGGGACTGCAAAGCTTGTTGGACACACCAAACAGCGTCAGGCGTTTAGCATGCAAGGTCTGAATGTCCAGCTTTGCATCGAGCACCCCATCGACATAGCCAACGGTAGCCAGCCGCCCCTCAAAAGCGGCGCAACGCAGATTCTCGGCAAACACTGATCCGCCCACGCTGTTGATGATCAGGTCCGCGCCCTTGCCCTCGGTGGCCTGCATCACGGCATCACAAAAATCAGCACCACGGGTGCACAGTCCCAGATCCAGACCCAGCGGCTTCAACCGCTCGAGCTTGGCGGCCGAGCCTGAGGTGCCGATGACTTTGGCACCCAAAGCGTTGGCCGCTTGCAAGGCGCACACCCCCACGCCCGACGAGACACCATTGATCAGGACCCACTCATCGGCCACCAGGTGACCCTGCGACACCAGCATGTCGTACACCACCAGAAAGGTCAGCGGAACGGATGCGGCCTCTTCCCAGGTCAGCACGGGTGGAATGCGCATGGCTTCGCGCACACTGAGCAAGCCGTATTCGGCGAACGCGCCCGCCATGCGGCCCATCACCCTGTCCCCTGGCTGGAAGCCGCTGACGCCTGCACCGATTGCCACCACTTCGCCAGCGCCTTCGGTACCCACAGCTTTGGCGCTTCCGGGCTTGTGCAAGCCATGCCCGACGATAAACTCGCCGCGGTTCAGTCCAGCAGCATGCATTTTCAGCAGCAGCTGCCCGGGACCGGGCTCGGGCTGCGGGACTTCACGCTGCTCCAGCGTGCTCCCCGCGTCGGTCAGTTGCATCCAGTAAGACTTCATGGGCCATCCTTGTTCATTTGCTCGACGCCGCGTGCGGCTACTTTCCGGTGAAAACCGGTTTGCGTTTTTCCATGAACGCCTTGCGGCCTTCGGCGTAATCGGCGCTCTCGAAGCACCCGCGGATCAGCTGCTGGCAGCGCGCCATGTCCAGTTCGGGCGAAGGCTTGAGGATTTCGGCGGTGATGGCCTTGGCCGCTTGAATGGTTAGCGGCGCGTTGGCAGCCAGTGCCGAGGTGTACTCGGCCAGCAGCGCGGGCAGCGCGTCGGGGGCGCACACGCGCGTGACCAAGCCGAGCGATTGAGCTTCGTCCGCGCTGATCTTGCGGGCCGTGAAAAACAGGTCTTTCGCGGCTCCCGGTCCGATCAGATCAATGAGGTTTTTCATCGCCGAATAGCGGTAGCCCAGTCCGAGACGGGCTGCCGGAATGGAAAACACCGAGTCTGTCGAGGCAATACGCATGTCGCAGCTGATGGCCACGTTCACGCCGCCGCCAATGCAAAAGCCCCGAATGCAAGCCAGCGTTGGCTTGCTGAAATCGGCAATGCTCATGAGGGCGTTTTCAGCCATGCTTTCGTAACGCGTGACGGCTTCGCGGGCGGCGCGCTGGTCTTCAAATTGCGAAATATCGGCACCCGAAACAAACGCCTTTTCGCCAGCCCCCGAGAACACCACCAGCCGGATTTTTTCGTCCCTCTCGGCTTGGGCCAATAACGCAGGCACGGCCTCCCACATGTCCACCGACAGGGCGTTGTGGCGCGCCGGGTTGTTGAAGCGGATGTGCAGCGTGGAGGCATCCAGCCAGGTCTGTACCCGCTCGGTTGGCGATTCGTAACTCATGCTTGACATCAATAAACTCCGGTAGATTTCATGCGCTGGAGGTCTTCGGGGCTACAGCCCAGCTCACCCAACACTTCCTCGGTATGTTCGCCCCGGCGCGGCGCGGCGCGCGCGATGCGGCTGGGGGTCCGTTCCAGCTGCATCGGCTGGCCGACCAGCTTTTGCGGCCCAAGGCGCTCGGAGACAACTTCCTTGACCATCTTGAGGTGCTGGATTTGGGGCTCTTCAAAGACCTCTTTGACATTGTTGATCAGCCCGCAGGCCACCCCGCCCGCGTTGAGAAGCTCGATCCAGTGCGCGCGGTCCTGCGCGGCCAACAGCCGGTTGATTTCGGCGTTCAGCGTGTCGCGGTTGACCGAGCGACCCATCTTGTCCTTGTAGCGCTCGTCTGTGACCCACTCCGGGGCACCCAGAATTTCGCAAAAGCGCTCCCAGATTTTCGAGCCGAATACGGCAATGTTGATGTAGCCGTCGCGCGCTTTGTAGACACCCGTCGGAATACTGGTCGGGTGGAAATTTCCGGCCTGGGTCGCCACCTCGCCGTCTGCCAGCCAGCGTGCGGTTTGAAAATCCATCATATACACCATGGACTCTAGAAGCGAAGTGTGCAGCCACTGACCCTTCCCCGAGCTTTCACGCTCAAGCAGTGCGACGAGGATTCCCTGCGCGGCAAACACGCCCGCACACAGGTCGGCAATCGGTATTCCCACGCGCATCGGGCCTTGGTCAGTCTGCCCGGTGACCGACATCAGCCCGCCCATGCCCTGGGCAATCTGGTCAAAGCCGGGGCGCTTGGCCAGCGGCCCGGTCTGACCGAAGCCCGAGATGCTGGCATACACCAGACCCGGGTGGTCGGCACTCAGGGTCTCGTAGTCGATGCCCAGACGGAACTTGACGTCGGGCCGGAAGTTCTCCACCACCACATCTGCCCCGGCAATCAAACGCTTGAGTACGCTGATGCCCTCCGGCTCCTTGAGGTTGAGCGTGATGGAGCGCTTGTTGCGGTGGGTGTACTGGTAGTCCGAGCCATCTTGCCCGCCCAGCGTGTCATCGCCGCGCATGTGCTCGGGCATCTGGACCTGAATCACGTCGGCACCCCAATCGGCCAGCTGGCGACAGGCGGTCGGCCCAGCCCGAACCTGGGTGAGGTCGATGACGCGAAAGCGCTGGAGCGCAGAAGAAGCAGGCAGGTGGGGCATGTACAGAATCCTTGAAAACAGCTCAGGCGGCTTGGCTGTTTGGTCCATTGGCATGCTAACGGATTTGAAGGCCGTGGCCGGCTGTGGAAACCCGAAGGCCATGCGCAACTTTTGCCGCAGGGCGCTTCAAGCCGCCTCAGACCACTCCAGAATGGCCCATGTCTCGCGACCCGAATCAAGCGCGACCCGCGCCGTGGCGGCGTCTTGCCGGGTGATACCGCACAGAGTGCTTTGACCCTCCAGCTCGGGCAGGGTGGACTGCTGGATCTGCCAGACCGAGGCAGAGGAGTCCTTCGGATGGACCGTACCAAAGGAAATTTCAAACCCGGGACCTGGCCGGAGCAAGGGCCGTACGCGCATCAGATACTGACCAGCCCGGAACAGCCGGGCACTGCCGCGCCCATCAGCACGCCGGGGTTCAGCCAGAGCGATCAGCGGAAAAATCGATTCGGGCAGGCGCTGCCAGACCTCGCGGTACACGCCATACACACCGGTTTCGATCACGCGGTCTGGCGTCTCGAAGTGCATCAGCCCCGCGTCAGGGGAAGGGCCGGTCGGCTGGTAGTCCACCAGACGGTGCCAGCGGCAGATTTCGCCACCCTCCTGGTTGGCAACCTGCGTGACGCCACAAAAGCCCTGCTGCGTCGCCAATTGCTCGCGCTGGTGCGGACTGAGTTGCGTCAGAGGCAAGGGCGCACGGCCTTTTGTCGCGGCCAGCGGGATACGCAGATCAGCATGCCAACGCCCCAGCTGCATCCAGCGCACAAAGCTGGAATCGTCTCGGAGATCAGGCGTTTCGAGCAGGGTCCGCGTCCACACACCGCGGTAGGCTAAAGGAACGGGCGGGGTGTCTGGTGGGGAAATCGCCGACCACGGGTCCTTCACGTCATCTAGGACATGGAGCTCATTCATAGGCACGCGGAAACAGGTACAGGCTTTTGTAAAAAGCCATGTCATGGTTGGGCCAGATGCAGGCACCGGTCTGGGCGGCCAGCGCCTTGAGCTTGCGAATGCTCTCAATGGCTTGCGCTTCCCGCCTTTGCCACAAGCCGCCAGGTGCCACTTCATCATCCAGGTTTTCCTGCAGGTCGGCGGCGTCCCCGGCCAGCAAAATGGGCGGCCCCTTGGGCAGCTCTACCAGCATCGACATATGCCCCA
>JANOLL010000225.1:0-21978 GCA_031419775.1 Polaromonas sp.
CTGCTTGGGGCCGATCACGCTTTTTAGCGTTTCGCCTTTCTTGATCGAGATACCCTTGAGCTCCTGGCGGTAGCGGGCCGGATCTTCACCGCCCTCACCGGTGTTGCTCTTGCCCCCGATGCGGTTCATCGCCACGGCCAACGTGGCATGCGCTTCAGTGCTGATCGAGCCGAGCGACATAGCGCCAGTAGCAAAGCGTTTGACGATTTCTTTGGCCGACTCGACCTCATCGATCGGTATGGCTTTGGATGGGTCAATCCTGAATTCGAACAAACCACGTAACGTCATGTGCCGGCGGTTCTGGTCGTTGATCAGCTGGGCGTATTCCTTATAGGTGTTCCAGTTGTTGGCGCGTGTGGAATGCTGCAGCTTGGCAATCGCGTCGGGCGTCCACATGTGGTCTTCGCCGCGTACACGCCAGGCGTACTCACCGCCTGCATCCAGCATGTTGGCCAGCACCGGATCGTCGCTGAACGCCGAACGGTGCATGCGCAGGGCTTCTTCAGCTATCTCAAACACGCCCATGCCCTCGACCTGGCTGGCGGTGCCGGTGAAATACTTGGCAATGGTCTCGCGGCTCAGTCCGATCGCTTCAAACAACTGAGCACCGCAGTAGCTCATGTAGGTCGAAACGCCCATCTTGGACATGATCTTGGACAGACCCTTGCCAATGGCTTTGGTGTAGTTGTAGACCGCCTTGTCTGTGCTCAAGTCACCGGGCAAGCCCTTCGACAATTCGGCCAGCGTTTCCATCGCGAGGTAGGGATGGACCGCTTCGGCCCCGTAACCTGCCAGGACGGCA
This sequence comes from Polaromonas sp., assembly GCA_031419775.1. Lineage (GTDB taxonomy): Bacteria > Pseudomonadota > Gammaproteobacteria > Burkholderiales > Burkholderiaceae_C > Polaromonas. The sequence continues at coordinate 803 of JANOLL010000225.1, forward strand.
AAGTGGTGTACTTCTCGCGCCGAGCCCGTTTCCACCACCAGGCCAGCGGTCGTACGCAGACCCTCCTTGACCAGATGCTGGTGGATGGCAGACAGTGCCAGCAGCGCAGGGATGGCGACCTGGGTCGGACTTAACCCCCGATCGCTGACGATCAAAATGTTCTTGCCCATTTTGATGGCGTCTTCCGCCTCAGCACACAGGGACGCGAGTTTGGCTTCAACGCCTTCGTGGCCCCAGGCCAATGGATAGGTGATGTCCAGCGTGTAGCTTTTGAACTTGCCTTGGGTGTGTGCCTCGATATCACGCAGCTTTTGCATGTCAGCCACATTGAGCACGGGCTGACTAACTTCCAGCCGCATCGGCGGATTGACCTGGTTGATGTCTAGCAGATTGGGCTTGGGACCGATGAAGGACACCAGCGACATCACGTTTGCTTCGCGAATCGGGTCGATCGGCGGATTGGTCACCTGCGCAAACAGCTGTTTGAAATAGTTGTAAAGCGGCTTGTTTTTGTTGGACAGAACAGCCAGCGGGCTGTCGTTGCCCATTGAGCCGGTGGCTTCCTCGCCGTTGGCGGCCATCGGCGACATGAGGAATTTGATGTCTTCCTGCGTATAGCCGAAAGCTTGTTGCCTATCCAACAAACTCGGCACACTCCCCTCGCCGAGGGCGACCCCAAGCGTCCGACCTGAATGGACTACGCCATCTGCTAGCGAAGACTTCACGTCGTCCAGCTTGATGCGCAGGTTTTCGATCCACTGCTTGTAAGGTTTGCTGTGAGCCAGTGTCGCCTTGATCTCTTCGTCATCGACCATGCGGCCCTGTTCAAGATCGATCAGGAACATCTTGCCGGGCTGCAAGCGCCATTTGCGGACGATTTTATTTTCTGGAATGGGTAAAACCCCTGACTCGGAGGCCATGATGACCAGGTCGTCGTCCGTGACGCAATACCGCGAAGGGCGCAGGCCATTACGGTCCAGCGTGGCACCGATCTGACGGCCGTCGGTGAACACGATCGATGCCGGGCCATCCCACGGCTCGAGCATGGCGGCGTGGTACTCATAGAAAGCCTTGCGGCGCTCGTCCATGGTGGTGTGCTGCTCCCATGGTTCCGGGATCATCATCATCACGGCCTGGCTGATCGGGTAGCCCGACATCGTCAGCAGTTCCAGGCAATTGTCAAACGTGGCGGTGTCGGACTGGTCGGCAAAGCTGATGGGGTAAAGCTTTTGGAGGTCAGCACCCAACACGGGCGACGACATCACGCCTTCGCGCGCCTTCATCCAGTTGTAATTGCCTTTGACGGTGTTGATCTCCCCGTTGTGCGCGACATAGCGGTAAGGGTGGGCCAGCGGCCATTCGGGGAAGGTGTTGGTCGAAAAACGCTGGTGTACCAGGCCTAGCGCCGAGATACAGCGGGAATCCTGCAGGTCGAGGTAGTAGGTGCCCACCTGATCAGCCAGCAGCAGCCCCTTGTAGACTACCGTCCGGCTGGACATGCTCGGCACGTAGTACTCTTTGCTGTGGGTCAGCTGAAGGTTTTGGATGGCCCGACTGGCGGTTTTGCGGATCACATACAGTTTGCGCTCAAGCGCATCCTGAACGATCACATCGGTGCCGCGGCCGATGAAGATCTGCCGAAGGATTGGCTCTTTCTCCCGCACGGTGGGCGACATCGGCATGTCGCGGTTGACCGGCACATCGCGCCAGCCCAGCAGTACCTGGCCTTCGGTCTTGACCGCCCGCTCAAGCGCCTGCTCGCAGGCGAGGCGCGACGCGTGCTCTTTGGGCAGAAATACCATGCCCACGCCGTATTCGCCGGGTGGCGGCAGGACCACGCCCTGTTTGGCCATTTCTTCACGGTAGAGCGCATCTGGCAATTGAAGCAAGATACCGGCGCCATCACCCATCAGTTTGTCGGCACCCACTGCGCCCCGATGATCGAGATTTTCAAGAATCTTCAACCCCTGCTGGACGATGGCATGCGATTTATGGCCCTTGATATGGGCTACAAAGCCGACGCCACAGGCATCATGCTCGTGAGCGCCCGAGTACAGGCCATGTTCTTGAATATGCTTAATTTCAACAGCCGTTGTCATGGCGCGCTCCTCATCAATGGATTTCACGGGGGACTGAGATGATAAGCCGCAGCAACAACAATGCCAAATATTTTAATTGGGGTCAGACTCCGATTATCTCGTCCGAGACATCAACTATAAAGAATTAGGGACAGGTTGATTTATCACCATCAGCTCATTGCAATCAATGAGTTACCAGCCTGTCAATTCGAAGGCAGCTTGCTTGCGGGTCGCCCAGATGCTATTTTCTGAACACGTCGCTCCGTGCGAGTTTGCAAATCTGCAACAAACTCCTCTTCGCCCAATGCCCAGCCACTGAGCGCAGACTGGGTTAAAGAAAGCTGTTTGTCCTGGCTGACGCCACTTCGCACCAGTTCGGCGTAGGCCGCCTCGCGACCAAAGGGCGTATTTGCGAGCGACCAATAGAGCGAGTGAGGCGTGATGACCCGGTCGGCGCCCAGTCCCGCATAATGACCAAAACTTGACCAAGGGTAATCTTTGGCATCCGCTACCAAGCCAGCACGGACCGGATTCAGATCAATATAGGCCATGCAAGCCAGCAGGTAGCGGTCGCTCTGAATCACCGTTGACCGGTAACGTCCTTCCCAAAGGGTTCCTGTTCGCCCTTGTGAGTCATTGAAGTAGCGCACATAGTTGCGACCCATGGCCTGCATCATCTGGGGCAGGCCCGTTGCGGTTTGCGGCGTCACCAGCAAATGAAAGTGATTGCTCATCAGCACATAGGCGTGAACGGCGACCTCAAAGGCTTTAGCCTTGTCATACAACAGGTCCAGCAGTTGTCGATAGTCGGCCAGGCTAGCAAAAATCGGCTGGCGATTGTTTCCGCGCTGAATCACATGGTGCGGATAACCCGGCAAAGTCAAGCGCGGAAGACGAGCCATTGATGATCTGATGTCAAAAGTGAGCGCTAGAGAAATAAGAAATAAATGAGAGTCTGACCCCCGTTATTTTCCGCTTATTCTTCGCGCGCCTTCCAGACGTTTTAATGACTCTGGCGGAAAGCAGCTCTACCCTTCAGCCGCTCATGCTCTTTGGTGGCGAAGCGGTCGGTCATACCCGCGATGTAATCTGCCACCACACGATGCAGCTTGGGGGCAGGCGGCTGTGAAGTGCCAACGCCCCAGAGGCGGAGTTCCGATGCCGGCGGCATCTGGCTGGGGTCACTTAAATACACCTCAAACAGGTCGCGCACCACCTGTTGGGCAGTCTGCGTGGTTTGGAGCACCTGCGGATGGCGGTAGAGATTGCGCATAAGGAACTTTTTGAGCGCGGCCGATGAATGGGCCATTTCTGGCGTGAAGCGCACCAGTGCGGTGTGGTGTCGCACGGCCTCGGTGCTGTCAGGTTTGACCTCTCGCAGCGCGGCGCGGGTAGCATCCACCACGTCATAGACCTGGGCGCTCAGCATGCGACGTATGGTTTCAAACAACCATCGTCGGCCTTCTAGATGGGGAAACTGCTGCAAGGCCTCTGCGCTGTACTGTCGAAATAAATCGACGCCTTGCAATTGCTCCAGGGTCAACAGGCCGGATCGAACGCCGTCGTCAATATCATGCGCGTTGTAGGCGATTTCGTCGGCCAGGTTGGCGAGCTGAGCCTCCAGACTGGGTTGCAACCATCGCCGGCCGGGTCTGCCTTGATCCAAAAACCGGCTGGCCACCCCGCCGGGTTCGCGCGCCTCCATCCGCCGAGCGTTGGAGCGGGAACAGTGTTTCAAAATCCCTTCGCGAGTCTCGAAGGTGAGGTTGAGACCATCGTGAGCAGGATAGCGTTGCTCCAGCGTATCCACCACACGCAGGCTTTGGAGATTGTGCTCAAAACCTGCGCTTGCAGGATCATGGGCTTTCAGACACGCGTGGAGTGCATCCTGCCCGGCATGTCCGAATGGCGTGTGTCCGAGATCGTGCGCCAGCGCTATGGCCTCGACCAGGTCTTCATTGAGCTTCAAGGTCCGGGCAATCGAGCGGCCAAGCTGGGCCACTTCAAGCGAGTGGGTCAGCCGGGTACGAAACAGGTCACCTTCGTGGTTCAAAAACACCTGGGTTTTGTAAACCAAACGGCGAAAGGCGGTGGAATGCACAATGCGATCACGATCGCGCTGGTAGTCGGACCGCGTGGGTGCCGCCGGTTCAGCAATCCGGCGGCCGCGTGTCAGGGCCGGATCACATGCATAGGCAGCCAGGTTCATGGATTCATCCCTAATTTTTCATCAAAATCGCCGCTAGCCCATGAAAAAAGGAATTTAGTTGCTATTAAATAAATAGCGTACTGGATGGTCATGCAAACCTTGCTCAGGCGCAGCAAAAGTCAATGACCTCTCGCACCAGCACATCCGGCGCGGGCCGGACCACCGCTGTACCAGGGCCATCAATCAGCACAAAGCGGATTTCACCGGCCTCGGATTTTTTATCGACCCGCATCAGTTCAAGGTAGCGACCGGCATTGTCGGCGGCGTCCAGTATTGGCGCCCTGATTGGCAGCCCAGCTCGTGCCACCAGGCGTGTCAGGCGTTCGACAAATGTCGGGTCAACCAGGCCAAGCCTTTGCGACAGATGAGCCGCCATCACCATGCCACAACCGACGCCCTCGCCATGCAGCCATTCCCCATAGCCCAGGCCGGACTCGATGGCATGCCCAAAAGTATGGCCAAAATTCAAAATGGCTCGCAAGCCCGACTCGCGCTCATCCTGCTCGACCACCTCAGCCTTGATCTCGCAACTGCGCTGGATCGCGTGCGCCATCGCCGCAGGTTCACACGCCACCAGGGAATCAAGATTCGCTTCAATCCAGTCCAGAAAAACCAGGTCTGCGATGGGACCGTATTTGATGATCTCCGCGAGCCCGGCGCTCAACTCTCGCGGCGGCAGCGTTTGCAGGACGTCGATGTCGCAGATCACCAGCTGAGGCTGGTAAAACGCGCCAATCATGTTTTTACCGAGGACGTGATTGATAGCGGTTTTTCCACCCACCGAGGAGTCAACCTGAGCCAACAAAGTGGTCGGTACCTGTACAAATGGCACGCCGCGCATGTAACTGGCCGCAGCAAAGCCAGTCATGTCGCCGACCACGCCCCCGCCCAAAGCGTAGAGCACCGTCTTGCGATCACAGTTGTTTTCGAGCAATGCGTCAAATATAAGTTGGAGTGTGGGCCAATCCTTGTAGCGCTCGCCGTCCGGAAGGGTGGTCAGCAACACCTTGTTGTAGCGTGAATGCAGCGCCGATTGGAGCTGCGCCGCATAAAGAGGAGCCACAGTCGTATTGGAAACGATCAATGCCGTGCTGGCGCGTGGCAAATTCTGGTAGCTCGACACATCACCCAAAATACCTGCGCCAATGATGATCGGATAACTGCGATCGCCAAGTCGTATCGAGACCTGGGTATTGCCAGAGCGGGTGTTTTCTTGCATAGCCGCCAAGTGTAGAGGAGCCAACGGGGGCTGCGAGGCGTCGTCACCTCAACCAGATCTGGTCGGATTTATGCCGTTCTTAGCGGACCGCCACAATGCCTGCGAGTGCAAGCTGTGAGAGAACCATGTTGACAAGCGTCGATACCGAAGGACGACCGGTTTCGATCACGAAATGAGCGGTTTCGCGGTACAGGGGATCGCGTTCTGCATACAGCTCCCGAAGACGGGCCAGCGGGTCCGGCACCTGCAGCAAGGGCCGGGTCTGGTCGTAGCGTAGTCGCCGAAACACTTCTTCTGGCGCGGAATGCAAATAGACCGTGCTGGTTCGCAGGCGAAGACGCTCGCGGTTGGCCTCGCGCAAAATGGCACCACCACCGGTGGACAGGACGCAGGAAGCCCTTTCTGTCAGCTCGGCGATCACCTCCTGCTCAAGATCGCGAAAGGCATTCTCGCCCTCACGCGCGAAAAATTGAGCAATGGTGCAGCCCAGCCGCTGCTCGAGGACTTGGTCGGAATCTACGAAGTCAAGATTCAAGCGCCTGGCGAGCTGTCTGCCTACCGTCGACTTACCCGAACCAGGCAATCCGACGCAGGCTATTTTGGCTGTTTCTGCATGGAGCAGATAAGCAGGTGGCGCGCTCAATCTACACGTATTCAGCGAAGAGGCGCTCCACTGGCCAGCATTTTAGGAGTGATGAACACCAACATCTCCGACTTGGTCGCGCTACGGGTTCTGGTTTTGAAGAGGTTGCCAATACCAGGCAGATCGCCCAGAAAGGGGACCTTTGTCTCATCTTCGCGGTCGTTTTGCTCGAAAATGCCGCCAATCACCACGGTCCCGCCATTTTCGACCAACACCTGCGTCTGAATATGCTTGGTATCGATGGCAAAGCCATTGGCGGTCGCTCGACCAACACTGTCTTTGGTGACATCGACGTTCAAAATAATGCTGCCTTCTGGGGTGATTTGCGGCGTCACTTCCAGCTTTAAATTGGCTTTGCGAAAAGCAATGGCCGTGGCACCGCTGGAAGTTGCCTGCTGGTAGGGAAGTTCGGTACCCTGTTCAATCAATGCCTTCACCTGGTCTGCCGTCACAATCCTGGGGCTGGACACGATCTTACCTTTGCCATCCGCCTCCATAGCAGATATTTCAAGATTCAAGATTCGCGTCAATGACGAATTGAAGAGCGATATCGCGAAGGTCGCAGCCTGGAATCCGTTTTGCCCAACACCTGGCAAGTTCACAAAATCACCCGCATTGGTACCTAAATTACCGCCCAGCGCGGGCGTGGTACCTACCGGAACGTTGGGTGCGATGTAGGTGTTTCCGACCATCACGTTGTTGGTCGTGTTGAACGGGCGCCCGCCGAGCCGGACACCCAGCGATTTTCCGAAGGAATCCGAGGCTTCCACGATTCGGGCTTCGATCAGAACCTGGCGGACCGGAATGTCGAGTTTGGCAATCAAAGATTGCACCTGCTCGAGCCGAGAGGGTACGTCGGTCACAAACAGCTGGTTAGTCCTCGCTTCAGAAATGACGCTTCCTCGTGCGGAGAGAATTTTGGTGGTGGATCCGGCACCTATGCCCAACAATCCTGCTGCAATGTCTGTCGCCTTGGCATAGTTGAGTTTGAAGTCCTGTGTGCGCAATGCCTCCAGATTCTGAATATTGTTCTTTGACTCCAGCGCGAGTTTTTCCTTGGCATCCAATTCGTCTTTGGGTGCGATCAGCAGCACGTTACCCGACTTGCGCATGCCCAGGCCCCGGGCTTGCAAAATGATGTCCAGGGCTTGATCCCAGGGCACATCTTTCAAGCGAAGCGTGACGTTACCGGTCACGGTATCCGACGTCACGACGTTGAAATTGGTGAAGTCCGCGATGACCTGCAGCAGCGACCGGATCTCGATGTTCTGGAAATTCAACGACAGCTTCTCACCGGTAAATCCGGGGCCTTGCGTCAATTTGGTCGGATCAATCTTTTGGGGACGCACTTCCAGCACAAACTGGTTGTCACTTTGGTAGGCACTGTGTTCCCACAGACCTTTAGGCTCGACCACCATCCGTACTTTGTCGCCTGTCTGGAAAGTCGTCACGCTCTGGACTGGTGTGCCAAAGTCAGAAACATCCAGCCGACGCCGCAGACCTTCAGGCAGAGCCGACTTAAGAAATTCAACCACCAGCGTCTGACCCTGCTGGCGAATGTCAACGCCAACCTGGTTATTCGGCAAATCCACCACCACTCGACCCGCGTTGTCCGGGCCACGCCGGAAATCGAGATCTCTTAACGGAAAAACATCGCGGTTACGGTTTTCTGCAAAAGCGGGCGTGGAAGCCACAGAAGGAGCGGCCACGGCCACCGGGTCCAGCGTGATGACGAGCGATTTCCCCTGAATCTCTGCCCGGTAGGCCGTGGACGCTTTCAGATTCAGAACGACCCGGGTTCGTTCGCCAGCCTGCACCACATTGGCAGAGCGCAAGTTGCCCTGATTGATATCGACCGTCGAACGGCCCATCCCATTACCGACGCCAGGAAAATCAAGTGCAATTCGCGCCGGAGTCTGAATACTGAAACCGGTCGGCAGCGCCGTCAAGGGTTCAGCCAAATCAATTCTGATGACCTCAGAGCCACCTTGAGTAGAACCCGTCACCGCCTGGATGCTGTTGGCACCCTGGGCATAAGCAGGTGATGACAGCACTACGCCAAGCAGGGCGACGCAACCAGAGACGAAACCCAAAATCGTCCCGCGCAGGCCCTGTTGCGGGCGAGCCACCGCCAGTGCCTTGAATGTCAACGCCTGCTTGTTCATTTTGATCCCTCTTGAAGCTGTAAAGTCGCCGTTCGCTCTATCCATTCCCCAGCTGCGTCCTGCACGATTTCGCGCAGGGTCATGCCTGTTTCAGTCAGCTTGGTAATGCGACCATAGTTCTGTCCCAAATAGTTACCTACCCGCACCTGGTAAAGCAGATTGTCAACACGCACCAGGGCGACTGGCTGCCCCACCTTGATCAGGCTACCCACCATCACCACAGCATCCAGAGGTGATCCTTCAAGAGGCTCCTTGCGGCGAGCCAGTTCTGGTGCGATCAGGGCAGCGTTGGCCGATACCTGCCCGGAATCGCGTTTCAGCGCTTGCGCCAATTTCTGATTGCTGAAAGGTTCGATCGCACCTTCCTGGGTATAGGGTTGCGGCGCAAAGCGGGTCGGGTCCGGCAAGCGTTCCACCTTGGGTTTGCTGAGATTGCGCTGCTGCAACATCCATTGCCGCAGTTGCTCCTCATCAGACGAGCCGCAACCAGACAAGGCCAACAAGCCAATCAGCAGAACGCCCAGAGTCAATCGGCAGGAGATCATTTTTTATCCCCCTTGGCAGGACCTGCCGCCTTGCGCTGAAGCGCTACTTCCTCGCTGTCCAGATAACGGAAAGTTTTAGCGGTGGTGTCCATGGTGAGCGCGCCATCCTTGGCTGGACTCAACATCAGATTGTTTAGCGTGACGATGCGTGACAGGTTGGCAATATCGGCTGCAAAGGCACCAATATCGTGGTAGCGACCTGTCACCCTTACGGCGATAGGGAGTTCCGCGTAGTAGTCCTTCACGCTGACCTGACCCGGCCTGAACAATTCAAACTGCAGGCTGCGCCCCAAACCAGCCTGGTTAATATCGGATAACAAAGCATCCATTTCTGCTTTGCTGGGCAGTTGCTTTTCCAGCTGGGTGACGTACTGCTGAACCTGCTCCCGCTGCTTTTTGAGGATATCGAGGTTCACGGCCTGGCCCAGCTTTTTGCTGAATTCATCCCTGAGCTGACTTTCCTTCACGCGCTCTGCACTCAACTCTTCTTCAGACGCGCTGAGCCAGACAAACCACAGCCCTACGACGACAAATGTCGTCACAGCCAGACACAAAAGATAGCGCGGCAGAGCTGGCCAAGATGGGGGATCGTTGGGATCCAGCCCGGAGAACTGTTCTTTCAGACTGGCCTTGAGGCCGGCTGCGTCGATATTCAAGGTAGGAAGTTTTGCCATGATGAGTCGGGATTCAAACCTTGGCAGCTGCAGAGGCGGCGGGCGCCGGCATGGGGACTGTCGAAGGCGACGGAATTGCAGCGGCGTTTGCGCCAGTCGGCGGCTTGGTGGCTGCAGCTGCTCCGGCCGAAGACGCCGCGGCGGAAGCCGCAGCCTTGGCCTGATCACTGGCCCTTTTGAGCACCACGCGCATGGAAAAATTGGAAACTCGTCTCTGGTCGCGCGGTGTCAGCGATACCGTAGCTGCGGTGATCTCCACCAGTTCCGGTTTGGTTAACCAGGGACTGTTGTTGGATAAATTTCGAAGCAGTTCAGAGACGCGTTCGTTGGACTGGGCAACGCCGGTCAGCATCACCATCTGGTTGTCCTGCCGCATGCTGGTGATGTACACGCCATCTGGTAATTGTCTGACCAGTTCATCCAGCAGATATACGGGTAAATTGCGATTGCCCTGTAAATCCTCCACCGCATTTTGTCGGGCACGCAAAGCCGTGATTTCCTGCTGTAAGCCTGCAATTTCTTTTATTTGCGCCTCGAGACGGGTGATCTCGGTTTTTAAGATGGTGTTCCTGTCTCTTTGACCGGAAATTTGAGCCTGATACCAGGAAAACACGGCACCACAAATTAATCCGCCAACCAGCGCGGAGATGCCCAAAGTAATAAAAAACAGTTCACGCTTACGTTTGCGCGCTGCTTCTCGGTGGGGGAGTAGATTGACGAGAATCACCGCAAAAACCTCCGCAGGGCCAAGCCGCACGAGGTCAAGTAAGAGGCCGCTTCGCGTCGCATCTTACTTTCGCGGACGTTATTTCCCATGGTCATCCCGTCGAAGGGGTCGGCACGCATGCAGGCAAATGAGGTTTGCTTGGTGACCGATTCGGTCAATCCGGACAGCGCAGAAGAACCGCCGGCCAGCATGACGTAGTCAACCCTGTTGTGCGGGGTACTGGTAAAAAAGAACTGCAGCGCCCGACCGATTTCCTGCGCCATGTTGTCAACAAAAGGTTTCAAAACACCCAATTGATAGTCATCTGGCAAATCTCCGCTACGCTTTTTACTCTCTGCTTCTTCAGGAGAAAATCCGTATTGGCGAACGATCAACTGCGTCAGTTGCGCTCCGCCAAACGCCTGGTCCCTCTCGTAGAGAACTTCGTCGTTCTTGATGACTTGCATGCTGGTCGTCAAGGCGCCGACTTCAAACAGCGCTACCAGGGTGTCGACTCCCTTATTGGGCAGGTTTTCAATCAGACGCGCGGTAGCCAGTCTGGAGGCATAGGATTCGACATCCACGATCACGGGTTTGAGGCCTGCCGCTTCAGCCAAGCCCTCACGGTCCTGCACTTTTTCCTTGCGGGATGCAGCAATTAGCACTTCCACGTCACCGCTTGACGTGGCACTTGGCCCGATGACGCAAAAATCCAGGCTGACTTCATCCAGCGAAAACGGAATGTATTGATTGGCCTCGGATTCAACCAGAACCTCCAGCTCAGACTCGTTCAGACCGCCTGGCAGGACAATTTTTTTGGTAATGACCGCAGAAGCCGGCAGCGCCATGGCGACCTGCTTGGTGCGAGTTCCGCTTTTCTTGACCAGCCGCCGCAAAGCTTCGGCTACTTCGTCAAATTTCTCGACGTTGCCGTCCGTGATCCAGCCCTGCTCCAGCGGCTCGATCGCACAGCGATCCAATACCAAATTACCGGACCGGTCCCGACTCAACTCCACCAGCTTGACGCTCGATGAACTGATGTCCAGACCCAGCAGCGGCGAATCCTGTTGGTTGAATAAAGACCCCAAAGCGATCAAGACAGTCCCCAAAAGATGGCCAGTGTGTAGCCATATGTACTTAAGAAATCACTTGAATACTATCAGCAAGCTCTTTGTACAGTAAGGACTTTTTCTATTTTGACCAAGATTAGCGTTGTCAAAAACCGACGCTTCTTTTACGCCCTGGGCGCAGCTTTCGACGTATTCCACGCTTCCAAACGTAAAAGTTCTGACCAGTCAGCCGTCACCCCTCCATTTCTGCCGCTTCAGATTTTTATAATGCTGTGACGGCCTTACTATTGCACCATGCTCCCAAATCCCAACTCTGCCAACCCAGCCGATGTCAAGCCTAGAGGCCTGAGGCGTCCGCCCTGGCTTGGCTGGCTCATCACGCTGACCTTGTGGGGCGGTGGGCTACTGGTGGCGGGGGTTCTAAGCGTTTTGCTGGTGGTTGCGGTAGCACTGGCAGTGGCCTATCCGAATCTGCCAGACATTTCAGACTTGGCCGATTATCGGCCCAAGCTGCCCATGAGGGTCTACTCAGCCGACGGTGTCGTGATCGGCGAATTCGGCGAAGAACGACGCAGCCTGACGCCCATCCAGGACATTCCCAAAGTCATGAAGGACGCGGTGCTGGCGATTGAAGATGCACGCTTTTTTTCGCACGGCGGTGTGGATTACCTGGGCGTGATCCGGGCAGGTCTGGCCAATGTTGGCCGAGCAAAAAGTCAGGGTGCATCGACCATCACGATGCAGGTGGCGCGCAATGTGTACCTGTCTGCCGAGAAGAGCTACACCCGGAAAATCTATGAGATTTTGCTGACCTTCAAGCTGGAACACCTGCTGACCAAAGACCAGATCCTCGAAATCTATATGAACCAGATTTTTCTGGGTAACCGCGCCTACGGCTTCGCGGCGGCTTCGGAGGCCTATTTCGGTAAACCGCTCAAAGACATCACGATTGCGCAGGCGGCCATGCTCGCCGGACTTCCTAAGGCACCCTCCGCATTCAACCCTATCGTCAACCCCAAAAGGGCGCGTTCGCGGCAGCTGTACATCATCGAGCGGATGGAAGAAAACGGTTTTATCACCAGCGCCCAGGCCACGGCCGCCAAGGCAGAGGAGCTCTCCGTCAAGACCGGGCCCGATGCAGGCCGGGTCCATGCTGAATACATTGCGGAAACCGTGCGGCAACTGGTTTTTAACCAGTACGGAGAACAGACCTACACCCGTGGTCTGAATGTGTACACCACCCTGCGGGCCGCCGACCAGACCGCTGCCTACAAAGCCCTGCGCAAGGGCATCATGGATTACGAGCGGCGCCAGATTTACCGGGGTCCCGAAAAATTCTTCGACCTTCCCGCCAATTTCAAGGACGCCGAAGACGAGATCGATGAGGCTTTGACGGACAACCCGGACAATGGCGATGTGATGTCGGCCATCGTCCTGGAAGCCAGTTCCAAGAAAATTCTGGCCATCAGGCCCAACAGCGAAACGGTGGAGATCACGGGCGAAGGACTCAGGCCCGCGCAGTCAGGATTGAGTGACAAGGCAGCCCCCAATATCCGGATCCGGCGCGGCGCCCTGATTCGCGTTGCCAAGACGCCAAAAAACACCTGGGAAATTACCCAACTGCCCGAGGTGGAGGGCGCCTTTGTTGCGCTTGACCCTCGTGATGGTGCCATTCGTGCACTGGTTGGTGGTTTTGACTTCGAGAAAAACAAGTTCAATCACGTCACTCAGGCGTGGCGGCAACCCGGATCCAGCTTCAAACCGTTTATTTATTCCGCTTCCCTGGAAAAAGGTTTCACACCTGGCACGGTGGTTAACGATGCCCCGCTGTTTTTTGATTCGGGCGTGACTGGCGGGCAGCCTTGGGAACCCAAAAACTATGACGGTCATTTTGATGGTCCGATGAGCATCAGAACTGCTCTGAAAAAATCAAAAAACATGATTTCCATCCGCTTGCTTCAGGCCATCGGTGCGTCTTATGCCCAGGACTGGATCACCCATTTTGGTTTTGAAGCTGAAAAACATCCGGCTTATCTGACCATGGCGCTGGGTGCCGGATCGGTCACGCCCATGCAAATGGCCACCGCTTTTTCTGTCTTTGCCAACGGAGGCTACCGCGTAGACCCCTATCTGGTGACAAAAATAACTGACCAGAAAGGCAAGGTGCTGCTTGAAACCAGGCCTCCGGTATTGGATGAATCCGTCCGCGGTATCAGTCCACGCAATGCCTTCATCATGTCCAGTCTGCTTCAGGAAGTGGCACGCTCGGGGACTGCTGCCAAGGCGCAGGCGACTTTGAAGCGACCAGACCTCTATGGCAAAACCGGTACGACCAATGACTCGATAGACACCTGGTTTGTCGGATTTCAGCCAACCCTCACCGCAGCGGTATGGATGGGTTATGACACACCCAAAAAGTTAGGCGACCGCGAAACCGGTGGCGGCCTGAGCTTGCCGGTCTGGATTGATTTCATGGGCTATGCGCTGCGAGGCGTCCCGGTCAGCGAGATGAATGCGCCGGCGGGTGTGATCAACCAGGGCGGCGAGTGGTATTACGAGGAATACGCCAGGGGCTCGGGTGTCAGCAGTGTGGGCTTACAGGATACGGCGGCGTCTTCCAGTGGCGGGCAACCCCCATCTGATCAGGGCATCCCTGGGGCTCCGATTTCAGTTTTACCCCCGTCGGATGAGAAAAAACGAATTCTCGACCTGTTCAAGAATTAAAGGTCAGCGTCTGTCCCGCCTGCTGGCTGGCATAGCGGGAAAGACAGTCAAAAAATTCACTGGCGTCCTTGGTATCCGTCCATTGACCGTTGATGCACCTGAAGTGAAAGCCGCCGGCTTTGGCTGCCATCCATATTTCTTGCAAGGGTTTTTGCAGATTAACGATGATCTGGCTGCCGTTGGCAAAGGTCAGCGTGATCATGCCGCCGGTGCGCTGGTTGTCAATGTCTGCATCGGTCTCATCGTTGATCCGGTCGCATGCGAACTCGACAGCGCTGAGCGCCTTCTCTGCGAGGCCAAGGTATTCCAGGTCGGTCATTACAATCTCAATATGTTTTTTCTATCTTCAATTTTAGGCCGCCGGCTGAGTGCCTGTTGCCTTCGTGGACGTCCGGCGGCACTGCTTTTCATGACGGTATTGGCCGGTTGCGGCCAAAAAGGTCCGCTATTTCTTGCTCCCGAAAGCGTGCCCTTCCGGTTGGGCAATTCTGCCCCGTCTAGCAGTTCCGCCCCCCTGACCGGGTCCGACCTGCTGGCACCCCCTGCTGTCCCCGCAGCGTCCGCACCCCGATGAGCGTGTCAGCCAGCGCGGCAGCGCAGAGAGTCGCCCTGACACCCTTGCCCGGCCATCCGTTCGTCGCATACCGGGACGGCTCGCTGCATATGGAAGATGCGGCCCTTGCAGCTTTGGCGCAGACGTATGGGACGCCCTTGTTTGTTTACTCGAAAGCAGCCATGCTGGCCGCGCTTGGCGCCTACCAGTTGGGCTTTGCCGGTCGCCATGCGCAGATCTGTTACGCCATGAAGGCTAATTCGACCTTGGGTGTTCTTCAGGTATTTGCCGCTGCTGGTTGCGGTTTTGACATTGTGTCGAGCGGTGAACTCGATCGGGTGCTTGCCGCAGGTGGCGACGCTGGGAAAGTTATTTTCTCGGGCGTTGGCAAGACACGCGCAGAAATGCGCCAGGCCCTGGGCGCCGGCATCGGCTGCTTCAATGTGGAAAGTGAAGCAGAGCTGGATGTCCTGTCCAGCGTGGCCATCGAGCTAGGCCTGCGCGCACCGGTCAGCATCCGCGTCAACCCCAATGTGGATCCGAAAACCCACCCTTACATTTCCACAGGATTAAAGGACAACAAGTTCGGTGTAGCCCATGAAGATGCCTTGCGGATCTACCGGCATGCGGCTTCACTCAAGGGACTGACCGTCATCGGCATTGATTGCCACATCGGCTCGCAGATTCTTGAGTTGACGCCCTACCTCGACGCGATGGACAGGGTGCTCGACCTGGTTTCGGCTATCGAGACAGCAGGTATTCCGATTGAACACATTGATTTTGGCGGTGGACTTGGTATCTCCTACAAGGATGAGACTCCGCCAGAGGCCGACACCCTTTGGCAACTGCTTTTGCAGAAACTGGACGCCCGCGGCTATGGTCAGAAAAAATTAATGATCGAGCCGGGTCGCTCACTGGTGGGCAATGCCGGTGTTTGCCTCACGGAAATCCTGTATCTCAAGCCGGGGGAGCAGAAAAATTTTTGCATCATCGACGCGGCCATGAACGATCTGCCCCGACCAGCCATGTACCAGGCCTTTCACACCATCATTCCAGTGGCCTTGAAAGGCCAGGCCCCCGCCGGCAAGCTCTATGACGTGGTGGGGCCGGTATGTGAAAGCGGCGACTGGATTGGCCGCGATCGCAGGTTGGATGTGACCGCTGGAGACTGTCTGGCTGTGTTGTCAGCAGGTGCCTATTGCATGAGCATGTCGAGCAACTACAACACCCGCGGGCGCGCAGCCGAAATACTGGTAGATGGCGCCACGACACACCTGATCCGCCAGCGAGAAACTTCGCTGGACCAAATGCGTCATGAAAGTCTGCCCGGGTCATCTTGACCCAGCTGATTTGCTATTGATTAAGTAGCGATTCACGCGCGACCAACATAGGCTGAAGGCGCTTTTTCTTTAAATATTGCAGTGCTCGCCAACCCAGCAACAGCGCAAGAATGACGGCGTAGACAAAGACTTCGGCGAAGTCGTTCTTGCCTGCACGCATCCAGAAAAAATGCAGGATGCCCAGGCCGGCGATACCGTACACCAATTTGTGCAAAATCTGCCAGCGCTTGGCACCCATCGCTTTGATAGCGGCATTGAAGGACGTAGCGGCGAGTGGCGTGAGCAAAACGAAGGCTGCAAAACCCACCAAAATAAACGGTCGTTTGGCAATATCTTTGGCAATGTCGGGCACATCGAAGCCCATGTCAAACCAGCTGTAGCTCAGCAGGTGGACCACCACATAAAAATACACAAACAGTCCCAGCATGCGCCGAAAGCGGGCCAGCGCCGGAGTGCTGCTGATCACCCTGAGCGGGGTGACTGCCAGCACGATGCAAAGAAAGCGAAGCGTCCAGTCCCCTGTTGCCCGGATCAAGGCTTCAGCCGGATTGGCTCCCAACTGGTTGGTGATCGCGCTGTAAAACAGCCAGACAAACGGTAGGGCACACAGGCCAAAAAGCACTGGTTTGGCAGCCGGGTGAAGCAATGCTTTTTGACGAGACATCATGTGCAGACTCAGAAGAATTTTTTAAGGTCCATGCCAGCGTACAGCTGACCAACCTGAGCCTCATAACCGTTGAACATCAGCGTCTTGCGCTTTTTGGCAAACAGGCCGTCTTCGCCAATGCGCCGCTCGGTGGCCTGACTCCATCGCGGGTGGTCCACTTCCGGGTTAACGTTGGAATAAAAGCCATATTCCTGCGCGGCGGCTTTGTTCCAGGCCGTGCGAGGCTCTTTGTCGGTAAAGCGGATCTTGACAATGCTCTTACCGCTTTTGTAGCCATATTTCCAGGGCAACACCATCCGGACTGGCGCACCGCTTTGGTTGGGCAACACTTCCCCATACATGCCAAAGGTCAACAACGCCAGCGGGTGCATCGCTTCGTCCATGCGCAGCGCTTCAACATAGGGCCATTCCAGCACACGAGAGTTAATAAAAGGCATGGTTTTCGGGTCAGCCTGCGTGATGAACTCCACATACTTGGCGCTGCCCAGCGGCTCCACTTTTTTGATCAGCTCAGACAGCGAATAGCCAACCCACGGAATCACCATCGACCAACCCTCCACACAACGCAGGCGGTAAATGCGCTCTTCCTGTGGGCTGAGTTTGATCAAATCTTCGAGCGTGTAAGTCTTCGGTTGCCTGACCAGTCCTTCCACTGCAACAGACCAGGGTTTGGTAACCAGGGTATGGGCGTTTTTCGCCGGGTCAGACTTGTCGGTGCCGAATTCGTAAAAATTGTTGTACGAGGTCGCATCCTTGTAATCGGTGACTTTTTCGACGGTCATGCCGCCGGCAACCGACGACTTGACCGACCCCAGGGCGGCGAGCTTTCCCGGTTTGGCGACGACAGATTGAGCCATTGCCTCGCGCCCTGCCCAGCTTGCCAACGCAGCACCTGCCGCACCGGACGCCATCCACTTGATCATGTCGCGCCGGCCTTGGTAAGTGCGCTGGGACGTGATTTCACTGGGGATGGGATGGTCGAACCCGCGGGCATTGTTTTTGATGAGCATGATGAGGTCTTTCCGTCTTTGTTGAAGCTTAGTCTGGGTACGCAGGGAACTCTTACACAGATTTTGAGTGCGTGCCGCAACGCTCACGCTCCAGCTACCCCGAAGTCGCAAACTGTACGCATAAAAAAACCGAGGCGGACCTCCGTGAGAAGGCCCGCCTCGGTGTGACTTTTTTCCCCCGCTGGGGTTCAATAAGCTTGTCTCAGCGCAGTCCGGCGATGTAATCGGCCAGGGCGCGAATTTCCCGGTCATTGAGTTTGGCAGCAACTTGCGTCATTTGCAGGCTGTTCTTGCGCCCTCCCTCACGGAAGGAAGTCAACTGTGTCACGGTGTATTCGCCATGCTGGCCCGCAAGGCGTGGATACTGGGCGGGATTGCCAGCGCCGCTCGGGCTGTGGCATCCGGCACACGCTGCAATTTGCCTATCTGCGATACCCCCACGGTAAATCCGTTCGCCCAAAGCCACCAGTTCTTTGTCTTTGCCAAAACCGGTCTTGGCTTTTTTGGAGGCTGCCCAGTAGGCGATGTTTTTCATGTCGCTGTCCGACAGCGTTGCCGCAAAGCCTTGCATGATCGCATTCTTGCGCTTGCCGGATTTGAACTCCTGCAGCTGTTTGACAAGATATTCCGGATGCTGCTGGGCAAGCTTGGGATTGGCTGGCGTTCCCGAGTTGCCATCGGCGCCGTGACAGCTGGCACAGGCGCCACTGAAACTGGCTTCACCCTTGACCAGATCCGGCGGCGTGACCTTTGCCGCTGCAGCTGGCGCAGGCGCTCCCGTCGCTGCAAAAGCAGAAGTGGCAGGCAGGGTCAGAATGGCAGCGAGGAGGGAAGTAACAAACAGCTTCATGTCGGGGATGCTTTAATGGTTATCTCAGAGGGCTGGCGGTGGCGGGATTTTACAATGGCCACAGGCCACCCCCAATTATTGGCGATTTAACATCAGTCTGGCATCCGAATTGGGCGCACTGCCCCAGCCGCTGACGTCACTAGATTCTTTTCAGCGACTGCTAGACCCATGACCGACTCTCCTGTCCCACCTCCTGCCCGCTTGTCCGCGCCAACCAGGCCCAAGTCAGCTTTGACAGTCGCCGCGCCCAACCCAAAAGTCGCGATGGGCTGGCTGCATACCGCCAAATTTTTGACCACTGCGCCTGAACTCAAACACCTGCCGCGTCTGGATGTACCTGAAATCGCGTTTGTCGGCCGCTCTAACGCGGGCAAGTCGACCTGCATCAACACCCTGACCCAGCAGCACCGGCTGGCCTATGCATCCAAAACGCCGGGGCGTACCCAGAGCATCAATTTGTTCACACTGGGCAAGCAAGGCGTGACGGATGCGGTGCTGGCTGATTTGCCTGGCTACGGCTACGCCGCAGTCCCCAAGGAAGCCAAATACCGCTGGCAGCAGGTGATGGGCAATTATTTACAGACCCGCGACAACCTACAGGCGGTCGTGTTGCTGTGCGACCCGCGCCTGGGACTGACGGAGCTCGATGAAATTCTGCTCGATGTGATTCGTCCGCGCGTCGTCGAGGGCCTGAAGTTTTTGGTGCTGCTGACCAAATCTGACAAGCTCAACAAAACCGAGGCAGCCAAGGCCTTGTCCATTGTCAGGCTGCAGACGGGCGGCGGAGACGTCAAGCTATTTTCAGCACTCAAACGTCAAGGCGTCGAGGACGTGGCGCAGCACCTGTGGGATTGGGCGCATCCGGCAGAAAAACTGGCCAAATCGGCCAAGCCAGAGATAGACAACGAAGCCGAGGTTGCGCAGCCTCCAGAAGCCGTTTAAGCCTTCCATTTCTGAAAAAAAGCACGCCAAGGCAGCGTAACAATTCAATACTTTGCTACTATAAAAATAGCAAATGACTTGTGACGCCGTCGAAAACAGATAGCTCTCAAGAACTGGCCAGGGTTGGCGCAGTCCCTATTTAATACGCCGGTGATTCGCCTTCCGGTCGGCTTTTGAATCGCTTGTGTACCCAGTAATACTGGGCCGGCTGGGCGTTGATGTAGCGCTCCAGAAAGGCGTTCATGCGCGCAGTATCGGCCACGACATCCTCAGTCGGAAAGTTGGGCCAAGCCGGCAGGACCTCCACCTCGTAGCCACTGGGCGTAATCCGTGAAATCACCGGAACCACTTTGGCACGCCCCAATCTGGCAAAGCGTGACAGCGACGGCACCGTAGCCGCAGAAACGCCGTAAAACGGCACGAATACCGAGTCGTCAGGCCCAAAGTCCATGTCGGGCAACAAATAAAGCGGTTGCCCCTGTCTGATCGCCGTCACGATAGGTTTGACGCCGTCGATCCGGCCGAACAGTCGCAGGTTGCCAAAGCGCCTTCTGCCGCGAAGGATCCAGCTGTTGACCAGGGCGTTGGACTGATTGGTGTAAATGGTGGTGGAGAGCCTGGGTATCCGCAGCGTCACACCAGCCCACGCAGCATCCATCCCGACAAAATGCGGCAGAAAAATAACGGTAGGGTCGGTGCCGGCCAACTCGCCCAACGCCCCGACCAGGCTCACGCGTTGTTCAACCAAGCGCCTGGGTGCATGCCAAAGCCAGCTGCGGTCTAGCCAGGCCTGCGCAAAATATACGAAGGTTTGGCGCGCCATGCTTCGCCTGGTCTCGGCCGAAAGCTCTGGAAAACACAGCAGAAGGTTGGTGGTGACAACCCGGCGGCGCGACGCTACCAGGGCATAGAGAAAATAGCCCAGTCCTGCGCCCAGTGCGCGCACGGGGCGCAAAGGCAAGGTCGCCAGCAGCCGCATGAAAAGAATCCCGGCCCGCGTGAAAAGGTCAAGCACCTGCCGCTGCACCGTGCTCAAGGCGAGTTCCTCTCCGTAGCATGATCACGCGGGGTTTTGTAGCGACCGTAGCCCCACAGATACTGCCCAGGCTGACTCAGGACAATGGCCTCGATAGCCTGATTAATTTGTGTCACCACGGCGAGTAAATCGCTTGCAGGCGTTCCCTGGCCGGCAGCAAGGGGTGGCCAAATTTTTAGGCGATAGCCTCGGCCACGCGGTAGGCGTTCACAACTGACCGGTAGCAATCGGGCGCCGGTCTGCAGCGCCAATCGCGCGGCCAGGGTCATGGTGTAAGCCCGCTTGCCAAAAAAAGGGGCCCAAATCCCCAGGCCGTCAGGCGGCACCTGGTCGGTCAACAAGGCCACTGCCTGATTGGCCTTGAGGGCTTGGTGCATCAGACGAATGCCCCTCAGGCTGGCAGGTAGCACCGTCAGGCCAGGCCGCTGGCGCGCCCTGTGCTCGATCGCGGCGAGCCAGGGCTTGCGGGCCGGTCGGTAGATAGCTGTGATCGGCCCACACAACTCAGCCAGAGCCTGTGGTCCCAGTTGAAAACTGCCGCAGTGTGGGCCAAAAAAAATCGTGCCCTGGCCCATCCCAAAGGCCTGTTCGGCGTGGTGTTGACCCTCGATCTGCACCGTGTCCAGACATGACTCGCTCGGTGGGCGCAGCCAGAGCGTGGGCAATTCCGCCACAAATTTGCCAGCCTCAGCAATCGCAGGCCGAGCCACCTCAAAACTCAGGCCTGCCTGTTGCACATTGGCAC
>JANOLL010000226.1:0-9959 GCA_031419775.1 Polaromonas sp.
ATCAGCCGGTCGTGCTGGCCCGGTGTTTCGGTGGCCTTGCCAAACTGCCTGAGCAAGGCGGGCGCCAGAATGTCCTGCATCAGGGTGGACTTGCCCGAGCCGCTGACGCCCGTCACACACACCAGCCGCTGCAACGGGAAGTCGACCGTCAGATTTTTCAGATTGTGGTCGCGTGCGCCTTCAAGGATCAATCGCGGGGTACTGTCGGTCACCGGGCGCTTGAAGCCCATGCCAACCTGCTTGCGCGCGCCCAGGTAAGCCCCGGTCAATGTGTCGGCGTGCTTGAGGTCTTCAGGCGTGCCGTCAAACACAATCTGTCCGCCTTTTTCGCCGGGGCCGGGGCCCATGTCAATCATGCGGTCAGCGGCCAGCATGACGGCCGGGTCATGCTCCACCACAACCAGTGTGTTGCCCGCATCGCGCAGACGGTGCATGGCCTGTGTGATGCGGTTCATGTCCCGCGGGTGCAGGCCAATAGACGGTTCATCGAGCACAAACAGGGTGTTGACCAGCGACGTGCCCAGCGCAGTCGTCAGGTTGATACGTTGCACCTCACCGCCCGAGAGTGTGCGGCTTTGCCGGTCCAGCGTGAGGTAGCCGATGCCCACATCGCAAAGGTATTTCAGGCGCGTCTGGATTTCTTCAAACAGCGACTTGAGCGCTTTCTGCTCTGCATCGTCACCCACTGCCGCCAGTGACAAACTGCTGGAGAACTTCTGCAACCGGTCAATCGGCAGGCGCATCAGGTCGTGCAGGCACAGGCCGGGCATGGCTTCGAGTTGGGCGCGTGTCCATTGCACACCGACCGGTATGAAACGCTCTGCGGGCGGCAATACGGCATCGGCCGCCTCCCGGGTGCCCAGACGCCAGAGCAGCGATTCAAGTTTGAGGCGTGCGCCGCCGCAGGTCTCACAGGGCGTGTAGCTGCGGTACTTGGACAGCAACACACGGATGTGCATCTTGTAAGACTTGCTCTCAAGGTATTCAAAAAAGCGCTTGATACCGAACCAGTGCTGGTTCCATTTGCCATTCCAGCTGGGCGAGCCATTGATGACCCAGGCCTGCTGCTCAGCAGTAAGTTTGTACCAGGGTGTGTCACGCGGGATGCCCGCCGCCTCGGCGTGGCGCATCAGATCGTCTTGCGCTTCTTTCCAGGCCGGCGTTTGCATGACCTTGACGGCACCAGCACGCAGGGTGAGCTTGTCGTTGGGTATGACCAGGCCGTAGTCCACACCAATCACGCGGCCAAAGCCCTTGCAGGTGGTGCATGCGCCCATGGCGGAGTTAAACGAGAACAGTGAAGGTGTCGGATCTGTGTAGCGCGTGTTACTGTCCGGGCAATGCAGGCCGGTAGAGAAGCGCCACATCTGTTCATCGTGCCCTTCTGACTGAACATACACATTCAGCCTGCCACCACCCCGCTTGATGGCAACTTCAATCGACTCGACTGCACGCGCTTTTTCAATTGTCTGAATACGAAACCTGTCCGCCACCACATCAAGCAGCTTGTGCGGCCCGGCGGGCGTGGCCACTTCACGTTCAGCGTGTACTCGGGTGAAGCCACTCGCCGAAAGCCATTGCTCCAGTTGTTCGGGACTTGTATTGCCCGGAAGTTCAACCGGGAAAGTCATCACAAGACGAGTCCCCACGCTCGTCGCCTCGCGTACTTCGCCGCCCCCTGGAGGGGTTAATTTTTCTTGGGGCGGCCCGGCGGAAAATTGCGCCTCTAAGACCGCGGTACGGGACATCAGCTCCGCGTAAATTGACTCTGGTGTGTCATGCCGAACCGCTTGCGCGGTTTGCTTGTCAAACAGTTGTGCCGACCGCGCGTAAAGCAGCTTCAGATGGTCATTCATCTCGGTCATGGTGCCAACCGTCGAACGCGAACTGCGCACCGGATTGGTCTGGTCAATTGCAATGGCGGGCGGTACGCCCTCAACCTTGTCGACCGCAGGTTTGTCCATACGGTCAAGAAACTGGCGGGCATAGGCCGAGAAGGTTTCTACGTAACGCCGCTGCCCTTCGGCGAAAAGCGTGTCGAAAACCAGGGAAGACTTGCCAGAGCCGCTGGGGCCGGTGACGACAGTCATTTCACCGGTTCGAATATCCAGATCCAGGTTCTTGAGGTTGTGCTGACGCGCGCCGCGAATGCGGATGATTCCCTGGGACATTGACTGGATCTTTCTGTAGCCGAGGAATTCTAAACATCGGCTTTCCGCTGGTACCGCGTGGGGTTAAAGCGACGAATCCGTGACTTTATTTTGAACTGAGTTGATCCCATCTCGCCAACCCGCTGTTTTCGTGCTTCACTCTCCCTCGCCAAACTGATATGGGGAAAAACAAATGAACCAAGCTTTATTTCGCGGAACAGCTCTTTCTATCTTGATTGCCCTGATGGGTGGGGTCAGTCAGGCGCAGATTGCCATTGGTCAGACCGCTGGATTCAGCGGCACGGTAGCTGCCGGCGTGAAAGAAACCACAGACGGCGCCAAGCTTTACTTGGACGCCATCAACGCAAAAGGGGGCGTCAACGGGCAGAAGATTGATTTGATTTCGCTCGATGACAAGTTCGATCCGAAAATTGCGGGTGAAAACGCCCGCAAGCTGATTGAAGAGCAGAACGTGGTTGCCATGTTCCTGAACCGCGGCACGCCTCACACCGAAGCGATCATTCCCCACTTGAATAAAAACGGCGTGCCTTTGGTCGGTCCTTCCACAGGGGCCATGGTTTTACACCAGCCGGTGCCCAAACATGTTTTCAACGTCCGCGCCACTTACCAGCGTGAAGCCGAAAAAGCCATCTCCCATCTGAGTTCCATGGGCATCACGCGCATCGCGCTGGTTTATGCCGATGACAGCTTCGGTGCCGACGGCATCGCTGGTGCACAAAAAGGCCTTGCCGCCGCCAAGCTGAAAGCTGTAGCGGTTGAAAAGTTTGACCGGGCAAAACCCGACTTCGGGCCGATCGCGCCCAAAATCTTTAAAAGCGACGCCCAGGCGGTCATGATGGTCGCCTCAGGTGGCGCAGTGGTAGAAGGCATCAAAGCCTTCCGGACTGCCGGGTCTACCGCACAGTTGGTCACGCTGTCCAATAATGCGTCGGGCGGCTTTGTCAAAAGCCTCGGCGAGAACGCTCGCGGGGTGATTGTTACGCAGGTTTTTCCTTATGAGCGCGCCATTACCTTCCCGCTGGTGAAGGATGCGCAGGAGTTGGCCAAGGCCAAGGGGATGTCCGAAATCACCCCGGCCATGGTGGAAGGTTTTGCCGCTGCCAAGGTACTGGTGGAGGCCCTTCGCCGCGCCGGCACCAAGCCAACCCGCGAAAAAGTTCAGACTGCGCTGGAGGGCATGCGCAAGTTCGATATCGGTGGACTGGAAGTGAGTTACAGCCCTGAAGACCACTCCGGCCTTGACTTTGCCGACCTGTCCATCATCGGAACCGACGGAAAATTCAAGCGCTAATTTCGGCTGACGCGCGCTCTGGGCGCCAGATCGGAATCCGATTGCCGCCGGCCAGGCGGCTGCAGACTGGATCAGCCTGGCATAGGGCAACGCCCCGTGCTTTACACCGCATCGGTCAATGTCACCGCACCTTTAAAAGCAAAAATTGCCAACCTGGCAATAACGATAATCCAATCAAAATTTCCCACATCAATCCTGTACAAAAAAAAGCTTCTGTCGAATGACAGAAGCTTTTAAAGTTTTTAATCAGGTTAATTCACAGAAACCTTGGTTTGCGGATTGCACGTTAGCTCAGTCCTTAGCGTAGATATCCACGTCTTTGGTTTCTTTGACGAAAAGCATGCCAATAATAAAAGTCGTACCGGCAACGATGATCGGATACCACAGGCCGTTGTACATGTCGCCGGTCTGTGCCACGATGGCAAAAGCAGTAGTGGGCATTAGACCACCGAACCAGCCGTTACCGATGTGATAAGGCAGACTCATCGAGGTGTAGCGGATACGGGTTGGGAACAATTCCACCAGCATGGCAGCAATGGGCGCGTACACCATGGTCACCAGCATGACCAAATAGGCCAAGATGATGATGACCATGAACTTATCGATCTTCGCCGGGTCAGCTTTTGCCGGGTAGCCAGCAGCCCGGAGTGCATCAACCACAGCTTTTTTGAATTCTGCATCCTTGGCTCTTGCTTCAGCCGGTGGCATGCCTTTTGCTGAATAGACCGGTACCACCGTGTCGCCAATTGCAATAGTGGCTGGAGCGCCAGCAGCAGCTGGCACGTTGCTGTAGCTTACTGAATTGCTGGCAAGCACCTGCTTGGCAATATCGCATGAGCTGATGAATTTTGCGGTTCCGGTCGGATTGAACTGGAAAGAGCACTGCCCAGGATCTGCCGTCACTACCACCTTACTCTTGAGTTGCGCAGCATGCAGATCTGGATTAGCAGCTTTGGTCAAAGCCGTGAAGACAGGGAAGTAAGTCAATACCGCCAGCAACATGCCCCCCAAGATGATTGGCTTGCGGCCAATCCTGTCGGAGAGCCGGCCGAAAACGATGAAAAAGGGCGTAGCAATAACCAGCGAGACTGCAACAAAAAGGTTGGCGGAAACGCCGTCTACTTTCAGCGATTGCGTCAGAAAGAACAATGCGTAGAACTGACCCGAATACCAGACCACAGCCTGACCAGCGACTATGCCGAACAGCGCCAAGATAACAATCTTGAGGTTTTTCCACTCGCCGAATGACTCTGACAAAGGAGCTTTAGACGTCTTGCCCTCAGCTTTCATCTTCACAAAAGCCGGCGACTCGTTCATGGATAAGCGGATGTACACCGAAATGGCCAGCAGGAAGATGGAACCCAGAAAAGGAACGCGCCATCCCCAGTCAGCAAAAGCAGCCTCACCCAAAATAGTACGCGTGGCCAAAATGACCATCAGCGACAGAAAGAGCCCTAGCGTTGCAGTAGTCTGAATCCAGGCAGTGTATTCGCCACGTTTGCCGTGAGGGGCATGTTCTGCCACATAGACCACAGCGCCGCCGTACTCACCACCCAGCGCCAAGCCCTGCAACATTCGAAGGGCGATCAGAAGCACAGGCGCAGCAACTCCGATCGCTGCGTAATTCGGCAGCAGGCCGACGATGAAGGTTGACAAACCCATGATTACGATGGTGATCAAAAAGGTGTATTTGCGACCAACCATATCGCCGAGACGGCCAAATACCAGTGCACCGAAGGGGCGAACAATGAAGCCAGCGGCAAACGCGAGCAGGGCGAAAATAAAGGCAGACCCTTCGTCAAGTCCGCTGAAAAACTGTTTGGCAATAATTGCCGCGAGTGAGCCGTATAGGTAAAAGTCGTACCACTCGAATACAGTACCCAGCGACGAGGCCAGGATCACTTTCTTCTGCTCAGCGGACATGGGTCGATTGTCGACGGCTGTTGCCATAGGTTCTTGTCTCCAAATAGGTTGAATTAACAACGCCTGTTACGTGCGTCAACCGCGGACTATCGGGTGCTAGGCTGACAAGGCTCTGACAGATTTCTTGCAACAGCTTACAAGCGAGCTCACGCGTTCACGGCCCATAAGTGTTAACCCTTGGGATATTTTTCTCGATGCGGAATTTGATCTATAAACATCGACGGAAAGTCAATTTCGGAAAGAACGGACGGCCAGACAAAAAAGCATCTGCTGGGTGTCACCAGTCTGAAGCCTTCGGATTTAAACGCATTTTCTGGCGCAATGGTTAGAGCACGCAAAAAAATTTCCTGGTGCGATTCGGTTAGTTAGCGGCTAGTATGTAGCCAGTTTTTGCGAGGCTGTTCACACAACTAAGAGGAGACAAAAATGACTGACCCTGTGATCGAGAAAATCCAGAAGCATCCGAAATACTTGGAGCTTCGAACGAAACGTAGCAGCTTCGGTTGGGTCCTGACGCTGCTGATGATGATCGTGTATTTCGGCTACATCGCGCTGATTGCGTTCAACAAACCCTTTCTGGCACAACCCATCGGTGCCGGTGTGACTTCCCTCGGAATTCCCATTGGCATGGGTGTCATCGTATTCACAGTCGTGATCACAGCGTTTTACGTCCGCCGTGCGAACAGTGAATTCGACGACCTGACCAACGATATCTTGAAGGATGTCTCCAAATGAAAACCTTCATCATTCATTTGGTAGCGCTCCTGACTCTCCTGGCGACAGGCTCAGTGATGGCCGCAGGGGGCGACCTGGGACAAACTGATAAACAACCGACCAACTGGGTCGCCATCAGCATGTTTGCGGGTTTTGTGATCTTGACCCTCTTCATCACGAAGTGGGCGGCAGCAAAAACCAAATCTGCGGCCGACTTTTATACGGGCGGTGGTGGCATCACGGGGTTTCAAAACGGCCTGGCCATCGCAGGTGATTACATGTCAGCAGCGTCCTTTCTGGGCATATCGGCTGCCGTCATGGCATCGGGCTACGACGGGCTGATTTTCTCGATCGGCTTTCTCGTCGGCTGGCCGGTCATTACTTTCCTGATGGCGGAACGACTGCGTAATCTGGGCAAATTTACTTTTGCCGACGTGGCCGGCTACCGCTTTCAGCAAAAGCCCATTCGCATTTTTGCGGCATCCGGCACCCTGGTGGTGGTGGCGTTTTACCTGATCGCGCAGATGGTGGGAGCGGGTGCACTGATCAAACTGCTTTTTGGGCTGGACTACTGGCTGGCAGTGGTGATCGTGGGTGCCCTGATGATGATCTACGTGCTGTTTGGCGGTATGACTGCTACCACCTGGGTACAAATCATCAAGGCCGTGTTGCTTCTGTCGGGGGTTACCTTCATGGCTTTCATGGTGTTGGCACAGTTTGGCTTCAGCCCCGAAGCACTGTTTGCCAAGGGCGTGGAGGTCAAAACCCAGTTGGCCGTCAACGGGGGCAAAACCCAGGCAGATGCTGCCGCCATTGGTCTGGCCATCATGGGGCCGGGCGGCTTTGTGAAGGACCCAATTTCAGCGATCTCCTTCGGGATGGCGCTTATGTTTGGCACCGCAGGCCTGCCGCACATTCTGATGCGCTTTTTCACGGTGCCTGATGCGAAAGAAGCACGTAAATCCGTGTTGTGGGCCACCACCTGGATTGGCTACTTTTATGTCCTGATCTTCATCATCGGTTTTGGCGCCATCACGCTGGTGCTGACCAACCCCGAATTTGCAGATACGGCCAAGGGCATTATCAAGGGCGGCGGCGGGTCGGCCAACATGGCGGCGGTACTGGTCGCCAAGGCGGTAGGCGGCAACGTCTTTTATGGCTTTATCTCGGCAGTAGCCTTTGCCACGATTTTGGCGGTGGTTGCGGGCCTGACCTTGTCGGGTGCTTCGGCAGTGTCACACGACATTTACGCCACAGTGGTGAAAGGTGGCAAGGCTGACAGTGCCGCCGAACTCAAGGTGTCGCGTTACACGACCCTCGTTCTGGGTATCGTGGCGGTGGCGTTGGGTATCGCCTTTGAAAAGCAGAATATCGCGTTCATGGTGTCGCTGGCATTTGCCATTGCTGCTTCTGCCAACTTCCCGGTGTTGTTCATGTCGGTGCTGTGGAAGGATTGCACCACCAAGGGCGCCGTGATCGGTGGCTTCATGGGTCTGATTTCCTCCGTGGCGCTCACCATTGTCTCGCCGTCAGTCTGGGAAGCCACGCTAGGCAATCCCAAGGGCTCTGCGCTGTTTCCATACTCCTCACCGGCGCTGTTTTCCATGACGATCGGCTTCTTGGGCATCTGGATTTTCTCGCTTCTGGATCGCAGCCCCAACGCTGCCAGCGAGCGCGCCGCATTTGCTGCCCAGCAGGTGCGTTCGGAAACCGGCTATGGGGCATCGGGAGCCTCCGGCCACTGATGAGCAGACGGGCGGACTGGCCTTGCTACTGGTCCGCCTTCTTTCGAAGTCCAACCGGGTCAAGTACCCGGTTTTTTTTGGCCGCGAGCTATCACAGTTTGCTTAACTGCCGCAGTTTGATGAAGGCCAGCGCAGCCATGACCGCATCGTTGACGGCATCGTGCGCGTCGCGCAAGGGCAGGTTCAGGTCGTTCATCATGGTTGCAAAGCGCAGATCAATGTTGACGCTGGTCTGCTGCTGATAGGCCGCCATCTGCCTGAACTTGTAGTTGTAATACATGCCCGAGACTTCTATTTTGGGTTGCGGCAATCCCTGACCCAGCATCGGCCAAATTGCCCGGTGAAGCATGGCCACGTCAAACTCCAAGAAATAACCCACCAGCGGGCGGCTGCCAATGAAGTGCATCAATCGCTTCATAGCTTCTTCGATCGGCAGGCCCTGCGCCACGTCGCGCTCGCGGAGTCGATGAATACGAACGCTTTCAGCAGACACGCCGCGTTCCGGTCGCACCAGTAATTCGAGACGCTCGCTGGTCATGATTCGATTGCCCACAATGCGCACCGCACCGATCGATATGATTTCGTCAGACCGCACATTCAGGCCGGTCGTTTCGCAGTCGAGCGATACCCACTCGTCAACCGGTGGCGGTTCGAACATGAAGCGAAAGACAGGGTCTGCCAGGTGATAGATCAGCCACTCACGCTTGAGGCTGGGCCACCACTGCGAAGGTGAAAGCTGTATCGCCATGGCCAGAACTTAGACTGCTTCGAGATGGAAACGCTGACGCAACAGCGCCTTGAAACGCTTGACCACTCCAAGGGTGTCCTTGAGCAGGTCGCGATCCAGGCTGCTGAGTTTTGCCACGTTGATAGCGCCCGTCACCGGCTTGCCAAGGTCCAGCTCAGTCAGACCCACCTTGAGCTTGAGACCCATGAAAAAATGCAGGCTGTCCGTCAGGCCTGCGCCCAGATCGGCGTCCAGTTTCCGGTCGGCCACCAGAGCCGCAATTCGATCCGCAGTGCCCGACACCTGTACGCGGTGCGCCAGTGCCATGCTGCGCACACCATGCACCAGCGGAAACATGCCCTCTTTCTTTAAATTCAGTTGTTGATCCACATCACCTAGACTCAACAGGCGATTCCACCATCCCGTGGTGCTGCCAAAAGAATCAATAGCCGTTGCAAAGCGGCTCAACATGGCGTCGTTGTCGGTAGCCAGCGTCATAAGACCGCGCCGTACCTCCTGGAGCAAACCCGCATCGCCACAGACTGGGTGAGCGTCCATGAAAATCGCCAGATTCATCAGGCTGTCGCCGTCCGGCAGAAGTAACCATTGCCGCGTCATTTGACCAAATTCCATCGCGCTCTTGCGCCATTGAGGGTTACTCACCATGATGTGCCCCGGACATTCCGGGTAACCAAAATCCTGCAGCGCGCTGGAAAAGCGTTGGCAAATTTCGTTCAGATCGTCGGGCGGAACATAGCCATCGCGCAGAATCAGACCGTTATCCTGATCCGTTTTAAGCAGTTGCTCGCCGCGGCCCTCACTGCCCATCACAAAAAGGCAACTGTTGGCCACCAGGTCGGCTGGTGCGATTAAATTCCAAGCACGTTCGAACAAGCGTGCATTGAGCTGCTGCACCAGCTGACCAATCAGGTTCACGCGGGAGCCGCTGCGAAACAGCAGGGCGATCATGCGGGTGATTTGAGCCGCAGCCTGGCTCAGCCCAGCAAGGTCTTTTGCATCCTCAATCTGTACGGTGATCAGATGGGACTGGTTGGACAGGAAACTGAATAAATCCAGTGCCTCCAGAATTCCCAGCACCTGTTCTCCCTCGGCCACCACCACACGATGAATCCGGCGACGCAACATCACCGCCATGGCGTCGCCCACCTTATCGGAGGGCCGCACCTGAACCAATGAAAAATTGGTCAATTCGCCGACCTTCAACTGGTCCAGCGGCCGGCCATCCAAAATAGCGCGCTGCAGAGCAGTGGCGGTAAAAATCCCCAAGCGTGCTGGCACATGGTGGGTGTCACGGACCAGCACATTGGAGGTCCGCTCTGCCCGAAAAAGTTTGACGACCGACAGGATATCGGTATCGGTATCGACAT
>JANOLL010000227.1:0-2348 GCA_031419775.1 Polaromonas sp.
GCATGAAAGTCCGTGCCATCACCTTCGTCTTTTGCCGGACCGGCCCCGCCAATCCAGTACATCGTTTCACCGCGCGGACTGGTCTGAGTGATCACCCGCTCGGCCGCATGGCGACGGCCCAGTCGCACCACCTTGACGCCACGAATCTGCTCATCGGGCACATTCGGGATGTTGACGTTGAGTAGCCAAGGGGCGGCGGCTGGCGATGCGCCGTCGGCGACCCGTTCCAGGGAAGGCAACAGGTGCAAGACCATCTGCCTGGCGCGCCGGGCCGCAGCGTCGATATAGGTCCATCCCTTTTCCGTTTGCGAAAAAGCCATCGCCGGAATCCCAAACAAATAGCCCTCCATGGCCGCGCCCACTGTGCCCGAGTAAATCGTGTCGTCACCCATGTTGGCGCCGTTGTTGATACCGGAAACCACCAAGTCGGGGCGGTAACCCAGTAGACCGGTGAGCGCGATGTGAACACAATCGGCGGGCGTGCCATTGATGTAGCGAAAACCGTTGGCTGCCGTCTGCACATACATCGGCGAATGCAGGGTCAGGGCATTGGATTTGGCGCTGTTGTTTTGCTCAGGCGCAACGACTTCAACGTCGGCAATATCCTTCAAGGCTTCATACAGAGCCACGATACCGGTAGCCTGGTAGCCATCATCATTGCAGATCAGTATTTTCATGGCTGGATTCTAGGTGACACGGGCCGGCGAGCACCCAACTTGCCTATGATGGACAGACAACTTGACTATGCACCCGCACCGGAGTGAACCATGCATGCCTGGCTATGCGAAAACCCCATCGGCGTCGACGCCCTGACCTGGCAAGAGCTGCCCACCCCGGCACCCCGGGCCGGTGAGGTACTGATCGAGATCAAGGCGGCAAGCCTGAACTTTCCGGATCTGTTAATCGTTCAAAACAAATACCAGATGAAGCCCGCCCTGCCCTTTGTACCCGGGGCGGAATACGCCGGCGTGGTGAGGTCGATCGGGCCGGACGTGAAGAATTTGGTCGTGGGACAACCCGTTGCCTGCCTATCGGGCACCGGCGGATTCGGCACCCACACCCTTGCACCGGCCGACCTCTGCTTGCCACTGCCCGTTGATTTTCCGTTTGTCGATGCGGCAGCATTCACCATGATTTACGCCACGTCACACCACGCGCTGACGGACCGGGCGCAGCTCAAACCCGGCGAAACCGTGTTGGTGCTGGGGGCCGCTGGCGGGGTGGGTAGCGCGGCGATACAGGTCGCCAAGGCTGCCGGCGCACGGGTGATTGCCGCAGCGTCTACCGACGAGAAATGCGCCCTGTGCGCATCGATAGGGGCCGATGCCACCATCAACTACAGCAAGGAGAGTTTGCCCCACCTGTTCCGGGAAGCAATCAAACGACTGACCGGAGGCAAGGGCCCCGACGTGGTCTACGATCCGGTCGGGGGAGAATTCACCGAACCAGCCTTTCGCTCCATTGCCTGGCGCGGCCGGTACCTTGTGGTGGGCTTTGCATCCGGTCCCACACCATCGTTGCCCATGAATTTGCCCCTGCTCAAAGGGGCTTCCATCGTGGGCGTGTTTTGGGGCGGTTTTGCCAAGCAGGAGGTCCAAGCCAACGCCGCCATGATGGCGCAGCTCATTGGCTGGTATGAGCAGGGCAAGATCAAGCCTGTGATTGACAGCACCCTGCCGATGGCAGCGCTCAAATCAGCCTACGCCCGCATGGGCGCGCGCGGAGTTCAAGGCAAATTGGTGCTGGTCAATGCAGATGCCGCAAGGTGATCCGGAGGATGGACAGTGTCAGGGTGGCGGGCACCGCCTAGAGGCGGCACAGGGGATTAGAAGACGAGGACCGCGTACGCCTTTATCCGCTCGAGGGTATATTTCGGGCTACTAAACAGGAATCAGCCCATGAGCAACCCAACCATGCTGGTCGTGGACGATGACCCGGACCACCTTGAATTGACCTTGACCACGCTTCAAGATAACGGCGTCACACACAACATTGTGGTGGCTCATGATGGCCTACAAGCGCTGGATTACCTTTTTTGCACCGGCCTGTACAGCGACCGAAACCCCGAGGAACAACCGGAACTTGTGCTGCTGGACCTGAGCATGCCCAAGCTGAGTGGTATGGCCGTGATGCAGCGCATGCGGGGCGACCCCCGAACATTTTTCGTTCCCGTGGTCATGCTGACGTCTGCCAGCGAGCAGTCCGAAGCCGTCCTGGCACTTAAGGGAGGGCTCAACAGTTACGTCAGCAAGCCACTGAACTTTGCCGACTTTCAGCTCCGGCTGGAACAAGTCAGGAGCTATTGGCGCGATTCTGGAATGGCCCCGCTGGGCGCTTTTTAACGACCA
>JANOLL010000228.1:0-6828 GCA_031419775.1 Polaromonas sp.
GCCATTTGCATGCCGTGATTGAGGGCTGCCAGATCGAACTGGAGCAAAATCGCTTTCACGATTTTGCCGGCCTGCAACGATACTGCCATATGGTGGCAGGCATCGTCGGCGAAGTGGCTGCGCGTATATTTGGACAAAGCGAAGACGCCACAACGACCTACGCCCACAAGCTGGGCCTGGCCTTCCAGCTGACCAATATCATTCGCGACGTCGGCGAGGATGCCTTACGCGGCCGCATTTATCTTCCAATCAACGAATTGCAGCAGTTTGACGTTCGCGTGCATGAGATTTTGAAGCGGGAGTATTCGGAACGTTTCACCGCCCTGATGCAGTTTCAAGCCCAACGTGCGATTGCACTTTACGACGAAGCCACTGCATTGCTGCCCGCCGCAGACCGCAGATCGCAAAAACCTGGCCTCATGATGGCGAGCATTTACCGTACCCTTTTGCAGGAGATAGCGGATGACAACTTCAAGGTGCTGCACCAGCGCGTCAGCCTGACGCCACTGCGCAAGTTCTGGCTGGCCTGGAAAACGCAAGCGTTCGGAACCATTCAGTGAACGGGGCCGACTTGCCGTGAAGGTCGCCATCATCGGAGCGGGCTGGGCCGGTTGTGCCGCGGCCGTCGAGGCCACCCGTCTCGGCCACGACGTGACCCTTTTTGAAGCCAGCCGTTCGGCCGGGGGCCGCGCCCGGCGCGTCGATGCGACGCTGGCCGAAAGCGCAGTCAAGCTTGACAACGGCCAGCACATTCTGATCGGCGCTTACGCTGAAACACTCCAGCTTATAGCGTCAGTGGGGGTCAACCTGGACACCAGCTTTCTGCGACTTCCGCTGACACTGAAGTTTGCAGATGGCGACGGCCTGACCCTCCCAGATTTCCCCCCGCCTCTGGATGCCCTGGTGGGCATGCTGACAGCGCCTGGCTGGACATGGCGGGACAAGTTGTCGATGCTAAAAGTGTCAATCGGCTGGAAGCTCAATCAGTTTCGCTGCGCCCCGCAACACTCGGTTGTCGATGTCTGCAGCGGTGTATCGCCCCGGATCATGGCCACACTGATAGAGCCACTCTGCGTTTCAGCGCTCAACACGCCAACACGGCGGGCCAGCGGCCAGGTATTTTTGCGGGTCATGCGTGACGCACTGTTTTCCGATAGGGGCGCGTCCAATCTGTTGCTGCCCAAGCTTGACCTGAGCGCTCTACTGCCAGACGCAGCACTGGCCTGGCTGGAGAAAAGCGGCGCCAAGATCAGGCTGGGCGTGCGGGCCAAAGGTATAGCACCGCAAAACGGCGGTTGGAGCATGACAGATGCCGGCGGCCACACATGGGGCAGCTTTGAGCACGTCTTGCTGGCCTGCCCGTCAGGCGATGCTGTGCGGCTGGTTCAGGATGTAGCCCTATGCGATGAAACCTGGCTTTCGCGCGCACGCGGTCTTCAGCATGAAGCCATTGCCACGGTCTATGCAATGGGTCTCGGTGTGCGTTTGAGTCAACCCATGCTGGCCCTGCGGGCTAGTAGCCATCATCCCGCGCAGTTTGTATTTGATCGAGGCCAACTCGGTGGGCCCGCTGGCCTACTCGCGTTTGTGGTCAGCGCCAGCACGGCGGACAGGACCACCTTGACCGAGCAGGTCAGAGCGCAAGCCACCGAACAACTGGATTTGCACGACCTGGACATGCAGCACGCCATTGTTGAAAAACGTGCAACGTTTGCCTGTTCACCCGGTTTGGAGCGTCCCGGCCCGTATATTGCGCCAGGCCTGCTGGCCTGTGGTGACTATGTAGACGGTCCTTATCCGGCGACGCTTGAGGGAGCGGTGAGGTCGGGGCTCCATGCGGCCCGGCTCATCGAGTCGCCTGCTTAAGTCTGCAGCCGACGCTTCGGTTGCCGTCAAGCGCCCAACAACTCACAAATTTCGGCAAGCGTCGTGACGGTTTCGTGTGGCACCTCAGCATGCGGCCAGGGATGGTCAGAACGGCATACCCAGACGGTTTGCATGCCGCAATTGAGCGCACCCAGCACATCCAGCGTGGCGTCGTCTCCGACATGAAGGACCTCGAAGGGTTCGACACCTACCGCGCCGGCCGCAGCATAAAAAATGCGTGGGTCGGGCTTGCCCACTCCAAATTCCTGCGCACTGATGCTGGCCTGAAAGTAAGGCGCGAGGCCAATACGCTGAATGTCTGCATTGCCATTTGAGAGCGCGACGACCGGAAAACGCGCTGACATAAACGCCAGCGTCTGCAACGCGTCTCCAAACAGATCGACCCGGTTGCGTTCATCAAAAAAAACCGCAAAAGCGGGCTCGGCCAGCGCCGGGTCTTCGCCACAGCGGACGAGGATCTGGCGAATCGCCTCCTGACGTACGGCGCTGAGGTTGTAGCGGAGCTCAGGCCGGGAGCGCATCACACGCTCGCGGACTTCATGCCGCGCGGCAGGATCGGCAAAGACCACTGCCGACTTCGGCGCATGCAAACCAAGCCAGTTTTCGAGAGCCTTTTCGGCTCTTTCGATGGCCGGCCAGACCGGCCAAAGGGTGTCGTCCAAATCGAGAGAAATGGCCTTGATTATTTTCAGGTCAAGCATAGTGCGAAAAGGTTAGTAGGCGAGAATAACCCATGACTTTTGCCAATGAGCCACCCTTCAAGCACGGGCAATCGCCCCAGGTTTCCTCCGGCACAGCAGTTCTGCTGTGTAATCTCGGCACCCCCGACGCTCCCACTGCTCAGGCACTGCGACGCTACTTGGCGGAGTTTCTAAGTGACCACCGCGTGGTAGAGATACCCAGGTTGATCTGGTGGGTCATCCTGCACGGCATTATTTTGCGCATCCGGCCGAAAAAATCCGCCGCCAAATACGCCAGCATCTGGATGCCAGAGGGCTCACCGCTCAAGGTCTGGACAGAAAAACAAGCTATCCTATTGCGGGGCTACCTTGGGGTGCGGGGCCATCGGGTCGACGTGCGCTATGCCATGCGCTACGGCAACCCATCGATTGCCTCGCAACTTAACCAGCTCAAGCAGGAGGGGGTGACGCGCGTGCTCATCATGCCGGCCTATCCTCAGTACAGCGCTACCACTACCGCCAGCGTGTTCGATGCGGTCTACAGTTGGGCGGCAAAAGTACGGCGAATACCCGAGCTCCGCTTTGTCAATCACTATCACGATGCGCCAGGCTACATAGCGGCGCTGGCCGGACAAATCAAGGAACACTGGCGCGTCAATGGTCAGGCTGAGCAGCTGCTGATGAGCTTTCATGGCGTACCTGAACGTACGCTTACGCTGGGTGATCCCTACCACTGCGAGTGCCACAAAACAGCGCGGCTGGTTGCAGAAAAGCTCGGTCTCGGGAAAGACCGCTACAAGGTCACCTTTCAGTCACGCTTTGGCAAGGCCAAATGGCTGCAACCGTACACCGAACCCACACTGGTCCAGATGGCGCAGGCAGGGGTCAAGAGCGTCGATGTGATGTGCCCTGGATTCACTGGTGACTGCCTCGAAACCCTGGAAGAGATCAACCTCGAAGCCAGGCACGCCTTTATCGATGCGGGCGGCCAGGACTTCCGCTACGTGACCTGTCTCAACGACAGCCCCATCTGGATTGCAGCTCTGGCTGACTTCAGCGCACAGCACATGGCGGGCTGGCCGACGCAGGCCAGTCCTGACGCCACTAGGCTGGAAGCCTCCCGCGCCGCAGCTCTGGCATTAGGCGCGAAGCAGTAGTCTGAGTGGGGACTGGGCCGGCCGTGTCTATGCCCGTACAGGGGCTATGCGCTGCGACCATCGCCGGGCCAGACGCGGCAGCACCAGCACCGCTACCACCACCACAATCAGAATCAGTGAAACCGGGCGTTGTACAAACACCAGCGCACTGCCCTCACCAATCGACATGGCATTGCGTAGCTGGGCCTCGGCAAGTGGGCCAAGGATCATGCCCACGATGACGGGAGCGGTCGGAAAGTCAAAGCGCCGCATCACCACGCCCAACACGCCGATGCCATACAGTAAAAACAAATCAAAAGCGCTTTGCCGCATGCCGTAGACGCCAACCGTCGCAAAAATCAGAATGCCGGCGTACAGATAAGGTTTGGGGATCTTGAGCAGCTTGACCCACAGGCCGACGAGCGGCAAATTCAACACCAGCAGCATCACGTTGCCGATATACAGGGACGCAATCAAAGCCCATACCAGTGACGATGAGGTGGTGAACAGCTGCGGGCCGGGCTGAATACCGTAGTTTTGAAAAGCACCCAGCAAAATGGCCGTGGTGTTTGATGTGGGAATACCCAGCGTCAATAGCGGGATCATGGCAGCGGTAACGGTGGCATTGTTGGCAGCTTCCGGACCCGCCACACCCTCGATGGCCCCCTGGTTACCGAACTCGCTTTTTGCGGCCGAGTCTTTCGCCAGTTTTTTTTCGGTCGCGTAACTCAAGAAAGTGGGTATCTCGGTACCGCCTGCGGGAATGCAACCAAAGGGCACCCCGATCGCTGTTCCACGCAACCAGGCGGGCCATGACCGCCTCCAGTCTCTGCCGGTCATGTGGACTTTGCTGAGCTTGTTCTGTGAATCAACCAGCTTGCCTTCATAAAGCACCGCATGCAATGCCTCGGCCACAGCAAAAAGGCCGACGGCAACCAGCACGATCTCGATGCCATCGAGCAGTTCCGGTACGCCGCCGGTGTAGCGAGCCTGGGCAGAAATCTGGTCAAGGCCAACCAGGCCGGCCGACAATCCAATGAACAGCGCTGTCATGCCTCGCAGCGTGCTTTTGCCGAGCACCGCACTGACCGTCGTGAAAGCCAGCAACATCAGCATGAAGTATTCTGGCGGCCCAAGCTTGACGGCTTGCTCAGCCACGACGGGTGCAAACAGCGTGACCATCACGGTGGCGATGGTGCCGGCCACAAACGAGCCGATGGCAGCAGTTGCCAGCGCAGCACCTGCGCGGCCGCTTTTGGCCATCTTGTTGCCTTCCATCGCCGTGACCATGCTGGCGGTTTCTCCGGGTGTGTTGAGCAGAATGGAAGTGGTCGAACCGCCATACATGGCACCGTAATAAATACCGGCAAAAAAGATCATCGAAGCGGTAGCTTCAACCTTGACCGTGATGGGCAGCAGCATGGCAACCGCCACAGCCGGACCGATGCCAGGCAGCACGCC
The DNA here is from genome assembly GCA_031419775.1 of Polaromonas sp. GTDB lineage: Bacteria > Pseudomonadota > Gammaproteobacteria > Burkholderiales > Burkholderiaceae_C > Polaromonas. The sequence continues at coordinate 5,165 of JANOLL010000228.1, forward strand.
AACGGCTGTGCCCAGGGCGCAACCTACAAAACACCACAGCAGATTAATCGGTGTGGCTGCTGTGACAAAGCCCTGCAACAGTTGGCTGAAGATATCCATTTAGAGCCACCCTGTAGAGGTCAGACCGGGCAAATTAATCGCCAGGAACTTGGTAAACATCCAGTACACCGGCGCAGCAATAGCCAGACCAATCAGCAGGTCCTTGAAGAGCGTCGCAGGTTTTAAATCCGACTTGCCTTCTGCGCCACGCAGTCCCTGTACAGCCAGTACAAAACACAGCGTACAACTCAGAATGAATCCAATGGAGGTAATCAGCGCGGCATTGGCCAGCAAGCCGGCAGAAACCCAGACGAAGCCCGGCCAGTCAGCGCTCGGGGCTTCGGCGGGGTCGCCCATCTGGCGGAAACCTCCGGTACGTGCCTCTCTGACCAGGAAAATACCGCACAGCACCAGCGACAGGGCCATCAGCCAAGGCAGAAAGTCAGGTCCCACACCGCCGTAGCCAGCAGCCGACGGAATGCTGACAGCGCCCACTGCCAGGCCCAGACCAATCAGCAACACACCCGCGCCTATCAGCGTCTGGAGTTTTGAGGGATTTTGTTGTCGGGACATAGTTTTCCTTCAGACGCTGCGGGAGCGTCTAGAAATTCAGTTTTTCGGGATGGAAGTGCAAGGCGCCCGGAGCGCAGGACACCGGAATGTACTCAGGTACATGAGGATTCCGAGCACCGCGCAACGCTGCAATTCGCCAGAAAAATGGATTTATAAATGCGCCCTACACCATGCCCGACTTGACCATGGTCGCACGCAGGCTGGCAAAGTCGTCATCAACAAATTTTTCAAACGCAGCAACGGTGAGCACCGCCGCAGTCCAGTTGTTTTTCTCTGAAGCTTCAAGCCAGGCCTTGGACTTGACGGCCTTGAGAACGATCTCGGTCAACTCCTTGCGTTGTTCAGCTGTAATGCCGGGGCCGCCATAGACGCCGCGCCAGTTGCCAATCACGACATTGATGCCCTGCTCCTTGAGAGTGGGTACATTGACACCCTTTAGACGGGCTTCAGAGGTCACGGCCAAGGCCTTCATTTTTCCGGAATTGATGTACTCGGCAAACTCGCTGTAGCCGCTGCCGCCGACTGTGACGTTGCCGCCCAAAATGGCTGCAGTAGCTTCTCCGCCTCCACGGAAAGCAACGTAATTGATCTTGGAAGGGTCAACACCGACTTCACGTGCAATCATGGCTGCTGCAATGTGCTCGGTAGAGCCTCGCGAACCGCCACCCCACTTGACGCTACCTGGGTCTTTTTTGAGCTGCTCAATAACGTCAGCCATAGACTTGAACGGCGAGTTGGCAGGCAACACAAACACGTTGTACTCGCTGGTCAGGCGGGCAATCGGCGTGGCCTGGCTCAAATTGACAGGTGGTTTGCCAGTGATGATGCCGCCCAGCATGACGGCACCCATTACCATCAGGGCATTGCCGTCGCCTTTGGAACCATTAACGAATTGGGCTAAACCCAGCGCACCAGCGGCGCCGCCTTTGTTTTCAAACGTCACGGTGCTGACCGCACCGGACTCCTGCATGGCTTTGCCCAAGGCGCGGCCCGTGGAGTCCCAGCCACCACCTGGATTGGCGGGAATCATCATTTTAATATTGGCAGCGGCC
>JANOLL010000229.1:0-1510 GCA_031419775.1 Polaromonas sp.
TTTGGATTTGTCGACCTTGGCCAATGCCGCTTCAAACTCTTTGACGCTGATGACTTCAAGGTTCGCAATCGCGAGAATCACATCACCTTCACGCAAACCAGCACGCGCAGCGGCGCCGTCAGCGGTGTCGACTTTCACGCCGCCCTTGATCTTGAGCTCCTTTTTCTGCGCTTCTGTCAGCTCGCTCACCGCCAGGCCCAGCACCTGCGCCGCGCCTGTCACGGGCGGCTTGGCCTCAGGCGCAGAGACCCTGCGGGCTGGCTTTTCGGCTTCGACTTCTGCCACCGTCACTGCCAGCTCCTTTAATGCACCACGTCGGAAGACCGTGACCACAGCCCTGGTGCCCGGCTTGACATTGCCGACCAGCCGCGGCAAGTCACTGGATTTGTCGATCAGCTTGCCGTCAAACTTGGTGATGATGTCACCGGCTTCGATACCTGCCTTTTCAGCCGGTGCGCCACTTTCAACGCCTCGAACCAAAGCGCCCTGCGGTTTGCCCAGGCCAATTGACTCCGCCACATCTTTGCTGACCTGCTCGATCTGCACGCCGATGCGGCCACGGGTGACTCTGCCGCTGGTACGCAGCTGGTCTGCCACGCGCGCGGCCTCGTCAATTGGAATGGCAAATGAAATTCCCTGGAATCCGCCCGACCGCGAATAAATCTGGCTGTTGATGCCAATGACTTCTCCACGCATGTTCAGCAGCGGGCCACCGGAGTTGCCGGGGTTGATCGCCACATCGGTCTGGATGAAAGGAAGGTAATCGCCGGTATCGCGCTGCTTGGCGCTGACGATGCCGGCCGTGACGGTGTTTTCAAGACCGAACGGCGAGCCGATGGCCATCACCCACTCGCCAACCTTGAGTCGGCTGACATCACCAATTTTCACAGCGGGTAAGCCGGTAGCTTCGATTTTGACCACCGCCACATCACTGCGTTTGTCAGCACCAACAATCCTGGCCTTGAATTCGCGCCGATCAGGCAAGGTCACTATGACTTCATCTGCGCCCTCGACCACGTGCGCATTGGTCATGACAAATCCATCCGTTGTGAGGATGAAGCCCGAACCCACTCCGCGAGGCTGATCTTCATCCGGCTGAGGCTGGCTGCGATCAGGACGCGGTGCGCGGGGCATATTAGGCGGCACCGGAATGCCAAAGCGCCTGAAAAACTCCAGCATTTGCTCATCAACACCGCCTGTGGCGGCGGCTTTTGCTTTCTCGGAGGTGCGGATATTGACCACCGACGGGCCGACCTGCTCGACCAGATCGGTGAAATCGGGCAGGGAACGGGCTTGCGCCCAGGCCGGGTTGACAGGCAGCACCGCTGCCGAAGAAACCACGGCCATCAACCCCACCAGCACCCAGGATCGCAGGGGTTTCCAGTTCAATTCATGCATCATCAGCCTCGTTAAAAAAAGCAATCATCAGAAAATTCTCAAAGTGAACAGGCGGCTCTCCAGGTCATAGCCCCTTACTTTTTGTGTTCCAGCCCGTTGGCAAAAAGCTTCA
>JANOLL010000230.1:0-5248 GCA_031419775.1 Polaromonas sp.
GCCGAGATCACCGACGCGGCGGGCGCCTATTCGGCCGACATCGTGCTCAAGGTACGTTGCCCACTGGATGCAGAGGTGCCGCTTTTAAAAGCGGGCAGCGTCATCGTCGGGATGATGAACCCGTTTGATGCGGTCGGGCTGCAGCGCCTAGCGGCCGCTCAACTCACATCGTTCGCGCTCGAAGCCGCGCCGCGCACCAGCCGCGCGCAGAGCATGGACGTGCTTTCCTCACAAGGCAATATCGCCGGCTACAAGGCTGTGATGATGGCGGCGGAGGTCTACCAGCGTTTTTTCCCGATGCTCATGACCGCAGCCGGCACCGTCAAGGCCGCTCGCGTGGTGATTCTCGGTGTCGGCGTGGCCGGGCTGCAGGCGATTGCTACCGCGAAACGTCTAGGCGCCGTAATTGAGGCCAGCGATGTGAGGCCGAGCGTGAAAGAGCAGGTTGAATCGCTCGGCGGCAAGTTCATTGATGTCTCGTATGACACGCCGGAAGAAAAAGAAGCTGCCGTGGGTGTGGGCGGCTATGCCAAGCCGATGCCGCCAAGCTGGCTCGAGCGGCAAAAGGTCGAGGTCGCCAAACGCGTGGCCCTGGCCGATGTGGTGATCACCACGGCGCTGATTCCAGGTCGCCCCGCGCCTGTGCTGGTGACCGAAGACATGGTCAAAGCTATGAAGCCTGGCAGCGTGATTGTTGACTTGGCCGCGCCGCAGGGTGGCAACTGTCCCTTGACCGAGCCTGGCAAAACCGTCGTCAAGCATGGCGTGACGCTGATCGGCCAAACCAATATTCCGGCATTGGTTGCGGCAGATGCCAGCGCACTGTATGCGCGTAACCTGCTCGACTTTTTAAAGCTCATCATCACCAAGGAAGGCGAGTTGAAGATCGACATGGAAGACGATATCGTGGCGGCCTGCCTGATGACGCAAGCCGGTGAAGTGAAAAGAAAATAAACAAAAACCCCGTTTGCCCTGAGCCTGCCGGAACAGTTGCGCAGCCTCAGCGGGAGCGGATACGGAGAACACCATGGAAGCAGTTTCCCCCACCATCCTCAACCTGATTATTTTTGTACTGGCCATTTATGTCGGCTACCACGTCGTGTGGACCGTCACGCCCGCGCTGCACACGCCGCTGATGGCGGTAACCAACGCGATTTCAGCCATCGTGATAGTCGGCGCCATGCTGGCGGCAGCGCTGACCGAAACCACACTTGGCAAGTCCATGGGCGTGCTGGCTGTGGCACTCGCTGCGGTGAACGTGTTCGGCGGATTTCTGGTGACCCGACGAATGCTGGAAATGTTCAAGAAAAAAGAAAAAAAGGCAGCCCCTGCAGCTGAAGGAGTTTCCAAATGAGCATGAATCTGGTCACACTTCTCTACCTGGTCGCCAGCGTCTGTTTCATCCAGGCCCTCAAAGGTCTGAGCCACCCCACCACCTCGATTCGCGGCAACCTGTTTGGCATGGTTGGCATGGCGATTGCCGTTTTCACCACCGCGGCGCTGATTGTTGAAATTTCTGGCGGTAAGGCTCAGGGCATGGCCTGGGTGCTGCTGGGTGTAGTGGTCGGCGGCGGTTACGGTGCATACCGCGCCAAGACTGTCGAGATGACAAAAATGCCCGAACTGGTGGCGTTTTTCCACAGCATGATCGGTCTGGCTGCGGTGTTCATTGCCGTCGCTGCGGTGGTGGAGCCTTGGGCCTTCCAGATCGTGGCCAAAGGCGACCCGATACCTGCGGGTAACCGCCTGGAGCTGGCACTTGGTTCAGTGATTGGCGCGATCACCTTCAGCGGTTCGGTGATTGCCTTCGGAAAATTGTCGGGCACCTACAAGTTCCGGCTGTTCCAGGGCGCGCCGGTGCAGTTTGCCGGTCAGCACAAGCTCAACCTGGTTCTGGGTCTGATCTTGCTGGCCAATGTCGTGATGTACACCGTTACGGGTAACCCGCTGTACTTTGCCATCGCCACGCTGATGGCATTTGTGATGGGCGTGCTGATCATCATCCCGATTGGCGGAGCCGACATGCCGGTGGTGGTGTCCATGCTCAACAGCTACTCTGGCTGGGCCGCAGCGGGTATTGGCTTTAGTCTGAACAACGCGATGCTGATCGTCGCCGGTTCACTGGTGGGCTCGTCCGGTGCCATCCTGAGCTACATCATGTGCAAGGCAATGAACCGCTCGTTCTTCAATGTGATTTTGGGTGGTTTTGGTGGCGAAGCGACGTCCGCCGCAGCTGGCTCGGGCGTGCAACGCTCGGTCAAAAGCGGCAGTGCCGACGATGCAGCTTTTGTGCTGGGCAACGCCGAGACGGTGGTGATCGTCCCCGGCTACGGTCTGGCCGTCGCGCGTGCCCAACATGCCGTAAAGGAGCTGGCCGCCAAACTGACCGAGAAAGGCATCACCGTCAAGTACGCCATCCATCCGGTGGCTGGGCGCATGCCGGGCCACATGAACGTGCTGCTGGCCGAGGCCGAAGTGCCTTACGACCAGGTGTTTGAGATGGAAGACATCAACGGCGAGTTTGGTCAGGCCGACGTAGCCATCATTTTGGGCGCCAACGACGTCGTGAACCCCGCCGCCCATGTCAAGGGCAGCGCCATCTACGGCATGCCGATTCTGGAGGCTTACAAAGCCAAGACTGTCATCGTGAACAAGCGCTCTATGGCGGCCGGTTATGCCGGCCTCGACAACGAGCTCTTCTACATGGACAAGACCATGATGGTGTTTGGCGACGCGAAGAAAATCATTGAAGATATGGGTAAGGCAATCGAATAAGGCCCGGACACTTTGGCATTGCAACCGGACCCGGTCCGGCGCAATGCCAGCCCTCTGTATGGGCAAGCTCGAGAAGAGGGGGATGTGCAAACCGTAATGGAGCAGACCAGCATGAGCGCAGCAACCCTGGATCGACCCTGGCTCAAGTCCTACCCCGAGGGCGTCCCGGCGGATATCGACGCTTCGGCATACCCCTCGCTGGTGGCCTTGATGGAAGAGAGCTTCGGCCGGTACCGCGATCGGGTGGCCTACAGCTTCATGGGCAAGGAAGTCACCTTTGGCCAGATCGATAAACTGTCGCTGGCCTTAGGCGCTTACTTTCAGGGGCTCGGTCTGGCGCAGGGCGATCGCGTAGCGATCATGATGCCCAACGTGCCACAGTATCCAGTGGCCGTCGCCGCAACCCTGCGAGCCGGCCTGGTGGTGGTCAACGTCAATCCTTTGTACACCCCGCGTGAGCTCGAGCACCAGCTCAAGGATTCCGGCGCCAAAGCCATCGTCATCATCGAAAACTTTGCCCACACCCTGGAGCAGTGCATTGGCAATACCCCCATCAAGCATGTGGTGCTGTGCGCCATGGGTGACCAGCTTGGGATGCTCAAAGGAGCGGTGGTCAATTTTGTCGTTCGAAGCGTCAAGAAAATGGTGCCAGCCTTTCACCTGTCTGGTGCCATAACCTTTAACGATGCGGTGGCCAGCGGCGGGCGGGCCTCGCTTCAGCGCCCTGCCATCCAGCCCGACGATGTGGCGGTGCTGCAATACACCGGCGGAACGACAGGCGTGTCCAAGGGCGCTGTGCTGCTGCATCGCAACGTGATTGCCAATGTCCTGCAGTCCGAAGCCTGGAATGCCCCGGCCATGAGCAACCTGCCGCCCGGAACGCAGGTGGTGTATGTCTGTGCCCTGCCGCTCTACCACATCTTTGCATTCACCGTGAACATGATGCTGGGCATGCGGACCGGGGCCAAAAACATCCTGATTCCCAATCCCCGAGATTTCGCGGCTGTGCTCGACGAACTTTCCAAGCACCAGATCCATACCTTTCCGGCAGTCAACACCCTGTTCAATGGGCTGGCCAACCATGCTGACTTTGACAAGGTGGACTGGTCGCATCTGAAAGTGTCGTTGGGTGGTGGCATGGCGGTGACCAGCGCGGTCGCTGCACTTTGGCTGAAGAAAACCGGTTGCCCCATCTGTGAGGGTTACGGACTGTCCGAAACCTCGCCATCGGCCAGTTGCAACCCCACCAACAGCAAGACTTTCACGGGCACCATCGGCATCCCGATTCCCAGCACCTGGTTCAAGCTGCTCGATGATGACGGCAACGAAGTAGCCCCCGGTCAGCCGGGGGAGATTGCTATCAAGGGTCCGCAGCTGATGGCAGGTTACTGGCAGCGCCCCGACGAAACCGCCAAAGTCATGACGCCGGATGGCTACTTCAAGTCCGGGGACATTGGTGTGTTGGACGATCAGGGCTTTTTCAAGATCATTGATCGCAAGAAAGACATGATTCTGGTCAGTGGTTTCAAGGTCTACCCTAATGAGGTGGAAGAGGTCGTCACCATGCTCGACGGCGTGCTGGAGTGTGCCTGCGTGGGTGTCGCCGACGATCAATCGGGCGAGGCGGTCAGGCTGGTCATTGTCAAAAAGAATCCGTCGTTGACCGAGGCGGAGGTACGTGACTATTGCAAAACCAGGCTCACCGGCTACAAGCAGCCCAAAGTCGTGGAGTTCCGCGCCGACTTGCCCAAAACGCCAGTAGGAAAAATTTTGCGCCGGGAGCTGCGGACGGCTTGAAGATGTCAAAGTGTTTCAATGACGATTAAGAACCCCGAACAGGTGGATTTCCCCTTGCATTTCGAGGTTCAGGGTACCGGGCAGCCGGTGGTGTTGATGGCCGGTCTGGGCGGACTAGGCGCTTTCTGGCAGCCGGTGGTGGAACGGCTGGCCAGTCGATTCATGTGTATCACCTTCGATCACCCCGGCATGGGGAGCAGCCCGCCTTGCGTGGTGCACAGCATTGAGCACATCGCGGCTGAAGTCGTCCGACTGCTCGATCAACTGGGCCTGGCTTCAGCGCATTTTGTCGGGCATTCCACAGGTGGTTTGGTGGCACAGGTGCTGGCGCTGGACCATGCCCAGCGAGTTGAACGAGTCGTGCTCAGTGCCACCTGGGCCCGGCCTGACCGGCGCTTTCGCGACCTTTTTGAGACCCGGCGCACGGTACTGGAGCGTGCGGGCTTCGCTGCTTACAACGCGATGGCCAAACTGCTGGGCTACCCGGCTGACTGGTACGAGGCCAGACTGGCCAACGATACGCCGATCAATTTCGATGCCGCATCTGAAGGCGACTTGGCTACCGCTGTGGCCCGAATCAACATGCTGCTGGAGTTTGACCGAGCCCATGCATTGGGCGGTATTCAGGCACCCGTGCTGATCATCGGCGCCAGCGACGATGCCATCGTGCCGTGTA
>JANOLL010000231.1:0-1975 GCA_031419775.1 Polaromonas sp.
TTTGGCAATGCAGGACCCGATGGTCAAGCAGCGCCTGGCCGAACTGAGCTCCGACATTCCGGCGGCTGACAAGATGACCCCAGCGGGACTGAAAACGCACCTTGAAGCAGAGATCGCCAGGTGGGGCCCCGTGATCAAGAAGGCCGGCATTTACGCCGATTAAATCCATGATTCGGGGCTCCAATACGCCTTTAACCCAATTGGATAGCGTATACAGTGCTATTTAAAATATAGCGTTATAAGGGTTCGGCGGTTTTGTGCTGGAAGCCACAATAGGTGCTGACCGCACATTCCCAGCAACGCGGAGTGCGTGCCACGCAAATATAACGTCCGTGCAAAATCAGCCAGTGGTGTGCATCCACCAGATACTCTGGCGGAATGCGTTTGAGCAGCTTGAGTTCGACTTCGAGCGGTGTTTTGCCAGGGGCCAGACGGGTTCGGTTACCCATGCGAAAGATATGGGTGTCTACCGCCATGGTGGCTTCACCATAAGCTGAGTTGAGTACCACGTTGGCGGTTTTTCGGCCCACGCCAGGCAGCGCCTCCAGGGCTTCCCGAGTGCGTGGCACCTTCCCCCCATGCAGTTCGACCAGCATTTGGCAAGTTTGCATCAGGTGCTTGGCTTTGCTGCGAAACAGCCCAATCGTCTGGATGTAACTTTCCAGTTGAGGTAGTCCCAAATCCAGAATCGCCTGAGGTGTGTTGGCCACCGGAAACAGCCTGCGTGTGGCCTTGTTGACACCAACGTCGGTGGCTTGGGCAGAGAGCAGCACAGCGGTCAGTAATTCGAACACGCTCGTATACTCCAGCTCGGTAACGGGCTGTGGGTTGGCCGCCTTCAAGGTGGCAAAAAACGGCGCGATGTTTTCTTTTTTCACGGATTGAATTTTTACATGCCAGCGCCAGTGCCCCTGCAGTTTGCCGACCGCCTGAAAAACGTCGAGACCTCCGCGATCCGCGAGCTGTTCAAGCTACTTGGAAAACCCGGCATCATCAGTTTTGCGGGAGGCTTCCCTGACCCGGCAATGTTTGATGTCGACGGTATCCGCGAGGCATCCAACAGAGCGCTGGAAGAAGAACCTGGCGGTGCCTTGCAATATGGCGCTACGGAAGGTTATGGTCCGCTACGCGAAGAGCTGGCCAAGTTCATGGCGATCAAAGGCGTCACGCTGCAGCCCGACGGCCTGATCGTCACCACGGGCAGCCAGCAGGCGCTGGACCTGCTCGGCAAAACTATGATCTCGCCTGGCGACAAGGTGATTGTTGAAGGGCCGACCTTTCTGGCCACCATCCAGTGCTTTCGACTCTATGGTGCAGAACTGATCAGCGCACCCATCGATGCACACGGCGTCAACACCGACGAACTTGAAAAGCTGATCGCCCAGCACAAACCCAAGTTTGTCTACCTGATTCCCACCTTTGGCAACCCGAGCGGCGCATTGCTTAGCCTGGAGCGCCGCAAACAGGTGTTGGCCATGGCAGTCAAGTACAACACGCTGATAGTTGAAGACGACCCGTATGGCGATCTTTACTTTAATGATGCGCCACCGCCAAGCATCCTCGCGCTGTCCGAAGAAGTGCCTGGCAGCCGGAACTTGATCGCCTACTGCGGCAGTCTGAGCAAGGTGCTTAGCCCGGGTTTGCGCGTTGGCTGGATGATCGCCCCCGCGGCGCTGCTGGCCAACGCGGTCATGTGCAAGCAGTTCAGCGATGCTCACACCAGCACTTTCGCGCAGGCCACGGCCGCGCAGTACCTCAGGGCAGGACGCATGCCGGCCACACTGGCACATGTGCGTCGGGTGTATGCCGATCGGTCTCGGGCGATGGGCGCAGCGCTGTCACGAGAACTCCGCGGCGCAGTCGCCTTCACGCAGCCGGAGGGGGGCTTGTTTTTTTGGGCACGCCTTACTGGCGAAAACGGAAAATCGGCGGATGCCGGCGAGTTTGCTAAGCGAGCGATCGAGCAGGGCGTAGC
>JANOLL010000232.1:0-1837 GCA_031419775.1 Polaromonas sp.
CAGCGAATCATTGCTCAGTCGAAGCACTGCAATGGACGGGCGCCTGCTGCGTGACCGGGTGCTGTGCGGTTTCTGCGTGCGCATGAACGCCCGGCGGCGAACGTTCCGTATCGCCACCAGCGTGGCGGGCAAACAGTTCCGCATGACCCTGGGGTACTGGCCTTTGATGAGCGTGGAGGAAGCACGGGAGCGAGCCATGGAAGTACTGCGGGAATGCCGGGCCGGGCGGCGGCCCACCGTGAAGGTGGCAGTGGCTTCGCCTACCCTGCGTGAGGCGCTGGTGAGCTACTGCGCTGCCAAAGGCATTAAAGCGTCCAGCCGGAATCGATACGAATCGATAGTCAGAACCCACTTCGCAGTTTGGCTGGATCGGCCTGTGGGGGATTTGGGCGGTCAGGACTTTGCTGGGCATTGCCATGCTTTTGCTCAGAGCAAGGGAGCCGCCCTGGTGGAAGTTGGGCGCGGGCTGATAACTGCGCTGATCAAGTACACCAATGCAGTGCATGGACAGGCTCTGGAGTCCCCGTTCGGACGGCTGGCTGCCGCTGGGTTAATGCCCCAACGCTCGCAGCCTCGCGCCCGGGTACTGCAGCTGGCTGATTTACCGGCCTGGAAACTGGCGGTGGATCTGTTGGGTGAGAAGCAGCGGGATTACCTGCTCCTGACGCTCTACACGGGCTTGAGACGCAATGAGGGTAAGGAACTACGTCGCAAGCAGATTGACCTCGCTGGCGGCGTCCTGAGCGTTCCTATGACCAAGAATGGAAAGCCCCACAGCTTGCCCATCACGCCGCTGATGCTGGAAATTCTAGAAAGGCGTTGCGCAGGGTTGGCAGAAGAGGATGAGCTGTTCGCAGGTGTCAGTGCAGAACACATTCACCAGATGGCCATGCGGCTGGGTGCGCCCCGCTTCATGCTGCATGACCTGCGTAAGCTGGTGGCGACCGTTGGTGAGAAGCTCGGATTAAGTGCCGCTGTTTTGCGGCGGATTTTGAATCACACTGCGCCCAAGACGGATGTGCTGCATCGGCACTATGTGGGCTTGGGTGCCGGTGATGTGGAAGCAGCTCTAAAGCGGATTCAAGTCACTTTACTTTTATTGTTCAAGCCGATGGCAATGCAGCACGCAGCGACATCGACCGTTCAGAACGGCAACCTCTACATCAGAGTCCGACGCGCAACCAATGCGTCCGCCATCGCGAGAATGGCGCCTAGACCGTAGGCGCTCGCGGCAAATATCGGAATAGCTATCGTCCCAAATTGATCCGCAAGCGCACCACCTGCGACAGGTCCAATAAGCTGCCCGATTCCAAGGGAGGCCGTTGCGTAGCTGAATACCTTGGGATATTCCAAGGCACTGCAGCGCTCACGCGCATAAGCAGTCACTATCGTCGGCGTGGCGGCGAGGCCCAACCCCACCAGCAGCGCGCCACTTATGGCGGCCGGGGCATTGTTCAGCCCGGCTATCAGGGCGCCAAACGCCCCGGTTGCAAGCGCGCCGACCAGCGCAAATTGCCGGGTGCGCGCGGAGCCGATGATCGGCACAGTCAGCGCGGCACCAAGGATCGCTGTGACGCCCATCCCGATCCATGTGGCCCCGATAAGCAGATTAGGGGCGTTCATCGCCGCCAGCTGAGCACCGGCGAAGGTCGAATACGCGACATATGCGATCCCGAAAACCAGGTAGGTACCCAAAAGAAACATCCAATTTTTGCTCGACATTTTGCGCGAAGTGAACCGCAAGCCGTCGTCACTCACGACCGTGGCAGTTGCACCGGTGCGCCCAGTGTTTGGCGGGAAGCCGAACGCAACAGCCAATGCCAAGAGCGCAGACAAC
>JANOLL010000233.1:0-2320 GCA_031419775.1 Polaromonas sp.
CGGGCCTCAATGGCCTGCTTGACGGCTTTCAGTCCTTTTAAGTCCTTGATGGCAGGCGCTTTCATGGGCGCGACTCTACAGCAGGCCCAGCTCGGCCATAGACACTGCCTGAGAAGACGTCACCACAAAATGGTCAAGCACCCGTACATCCACCAGACTCAAAGCAGCCTTGAGGGTATGCGTCAGCGCTTCGTCTGCGCGTGACGGCTTCGCTTCACCGCTTGGATGGTTGTGCGCCAGTACCACGCTGGCGGCATGCAGCGCCAGGGCCCGAACGACCACCTCGCGAGGGTAAACGCTGGTTTGCGTAAGCGTGCCCCTGAAAAGTTCTTCCAGCGCGATCAGCCGGTGCTGGCTGTCCAGAAACAGCACGGCAAAAATCTCGTGTCGCCGGCTGCCGAGCTGCAACTGCAGGTAGTCGCGCACCGCCGTAGGGGTAGCAAAAAGCGGCTTGTCCTTGAGCTGCTCGGTCAGCGCCCGCCGCGCAAGCTCCAGCACGGCCACCAGTTCTGCACGCTTGGCGGGGCCCAGGCCCTTGATGCTTTGAAGCGCTTCGGGTCCGGTGTGAAGCAGCCCTGCCAGTCCACCGAAAGTATCGACCAGCTCCTGCCCCAGCTGCAACGCATTTTTCCCCGGCAAACCGGTGCGCAACAGCAGCGCCAGCAGCTCGGCGTCACTGAGCGCGCCAGGGCCGCGTGCCAGCAGTTTTTCACGAGGACGCGCATCTGCGGGCAAGTCTTTTATAAGCATGAAAAGGCCAGGATGGGGGCATGGCCCAACGGGTGAGCCAACTTTCTACAATAGAGTCAGTTTACAAACAGATCATCAACGCCGTCGCTGCCCAGAAAGTTTTATGTCTGCCGTGAAGTTGACCCCACCTCCAACGATTGAGCCTGGCTCGTTTCTAACGCTTCACTATCGCATGGCTGGACCGGGTAGTGACGGCAGGCCAGGTGCTGACATCATCAATACCTTTGGCGGCAAGCCCGCGACGCTCAGCCTGGGAACCGGGGAGCTGTCGCCAGCACTTGAGCAGCGCCTTATTGGCCTGCCGGAAGGGACTCACACCAGCTTTGCTCTACCTTCGGGCGAGGCTTTTGGCGAGCGCAACCCTGATCTTCTGCAATGGGTGGCGCGCAAACTTCTCGACGAACTCGGTGATCCGCATGAGCAGTACAGGGTTGGTGATGTGGTGCAGTTCCCCACGCCCGACGGCCTGGGCCAGTACGCCGGTGCGGTGCAGCAGGTCAAGCCTGACGGTGATGCGGTGCAGTTTGACTTCAACCATCCACTTGCGGGACAGCCGGTGCTGTTTGAAGTGCAGGTAATAGGCGTTTTATGAACCATGCAAATCAGCTTCCCCAAGAAATTCTGCTTGCTGAGCCAAGAGGATTTTGCGCCGGGGTAGACCGTGCGATTGAAATTGTCGAGCGTGCCCTGACCAAATTTGGCGCACCCATTTATGTGCGCCATGAGATCGTGCACAACACCTACGTTGTCAACGACCTCAAGCAAAAAGGCGCAGTATTCATTGAAGAGTTGTCTGATGTGCCACCCGGCGCCACGCTGGTGTTCAGCGCCCATGGCGTGAGCCGAGCCATCCAGCTGGAAGCGCAGCGCCGCGGTTTTCAGATTTTTGACGCCACCTGCCCGCTGGTAACCAAGGTGCACGTCGAAGTCGCCAAGCTGCACAAGGAAGGCTATGAGTTCATCATGATCGGCCACAAAGGCCACCCCGAGGTCGAGGGCACCATGGGTCAGCTGGAAAATGGGATTCATTTGGTCGAAGACGTTGCCGACGTTGCGAAGATTGCCCCGTTGCAAACTGAGCGGCTGGCGTTGGTCACGCAAACCACCCTCAGCGTGGACGATGCGGCTGATATCAGCGCTGCCGTGAAAGCGCGATTTCCCAATGTTCGCGCGCCCAAGCAGCAAGACATTTGCTACGCCACGCAAAATCGGCAGGACGCAGTCAAGGTGTTGAGCCCACAGGTCGATATTGTGATTGTGGTCGGAAGTCCGACCAGCTCCAACAGCAACCGATTACGCGAGCTGGCGGTCAAGCTCGGCACCGAGGCTTACATGGTCGACGATGCCAGTGAACTGCGCGAAGCGTGGTTTGAAGGGAAAACCAGGGTTGGGTTGACAGCCGGCGCGTCAGCGCCCGAGATTCTTGTCAAGCAAGTCGTAGACCGTATCAAGGCGATGGGAGCAGTGTCAGTGCGCAAAATGCCCGGGATCGAAGAAACCATCAAGTTTCCGCTGCCCAAAGGCCTCAAACTTGACGCGCAAGGACATGTCCTTGAAGTTGGAGACAGTC
>JANOLL010000234.1:0-3146 GCA_031419775.1 Polaromonas sp.
GAAGCCTTTCGCGTCAAGCTCAACAAGGAAAATGAAAAGAGCGGCGTCAAGATCACCATGTTGGCTTTTCTGATCAAAGCCAGCGTCTCGGCGCTGAAAAAATTCCCTGACTTCAACACCTCGCTGGATGGCGACCAACTGGTTTACAAGCAGTATTTCAACATCGGATTTGCCGCAGACACCCCCAACGGTCTGGTGGTTCCGGTGCTCAAGGATGCCGACAAAAAAGGCATCATGCAAATTTCTGCCGACATGGGCGAGTTGTCCAAAAAGGCGCGTGATGGAAAATTGGGTCCCGCTGACATGAGCGGAGCCTGTTTCTCGATTTCCTCTTTGGGAGGCATTGGTGGCCGCTATTTCCACCCCATCATCAATGCGCCGGAAGTCGCGATTTTGGGGCTGAGCAAGTCGGTCATGGAGCCAGTCTGGACCGGCAAGGAATTCCAGCCGCGTCTGATGTTGCCCTTGTCACTGAGCTATGACCACCGTGTGATTGACGGTGCAGCCGCTGCTCGCTTCAATGCTTACCTGGGTCAGATCCTCGGTGACTTCAGACGAATTCTGCTCTAACTGACAAGACATGACGACGCTGGTAGTAGTCAAGAAAGCGGGGCAGGTGGCCATTGCTGCCGACACGCTGGTGACCTTTGGCGACACCAGTTTGCCGCATCGTTTTGAAGCCAACAGCAAGATCTTCAAGGTTGAGACGCCGCAAGGCACCAGCTATGTGGGTATGGCCGGTACCGTGGCGCACTTTCCTGCGCTGCGCAAAGCCATGGCCGCGCTGCCCAAAGACGATTTAAAGCTGGGCTCCCGAGACGAAGTGTTCGACACCTTTATCAAGCTGCATCCGCTGCTCAAGGAAAGCTACTTTCTTCAAACCAAAGAAGACGACAACGATCCTTATGAGTCCAGCCAGTTCACGGTAGTGGTGGCCAATGCGAGCGGCATCTTTGGGCTGTACAGCTACCGTGAGGTGTTCGAGTTCAAGGAGTTTTGGGGCATTGGTTCCGGCCGCAGTTTTGCGCTGGGTGCCATGCATGCCTGCTGGGGTAAAGCCAAAACGGCGCGTGAAGTCGCGCTGGCCGGTATGCATGCCGGCTGTGAGTTCGACAAAAATTCTGCTGGCCCGGTTGAAATATTCACCCTTAAATTGAAAGTCTCCAAATGAGTGACATCACCGTCGTTGTTCCGGATATTGGTGACTTTGACGAAGTCACAGTGATTGAATTACTGGTCAAACCGGGCGACACCGTCAAAGCTGACCAAAGTCTGATCACAGTCGAAAGCGACAAGGCGTCGATGGAAATCCCGTCATCGCACGCTGGAGTTGTGAAAGCCATCCTGGTTAAATTGGGTGACAAGGTCAAGCAGGGTTCTGCCGTGCTCAGCCTGGAGGCGGCTGGGGGCACTATCGCTTCTGATAAAAAAGAGGTCCCAGCCCAGTCACAAGCTGCACCCGATGCTATTAAAAATGTAGCAACACCAGCGCCCGTTGCCGCAAGCTTTGGTGGTGCTGCAGATCTGGATTGCGACCTCGTGGTACTGGGCGCAGGCCCGGGCGGCTATTCAGCCGCGTTCCGCGCTGCAGACCTCGGTTTGAAAGTGATTGTGGTCGAGCGTTACGCCAGCCTGGGTGGCGTGTGCTTGAACGTCGGCTGCATTCCCTCGAAGGCCCTGTTGCATGTGGCTGCCGTGATGGACGAGGTCAAGCATTTTGAAAGCCTTGGCGTGACCTTTGCAGCGCCCGCTGTCGATGTCAACAAGTTGCGTACCCACAAAGAAAAAGTCGTCGGAAAACTCACGGGCGGCCTGGCGGCAATGGCCAAGATGCGTAAGGTCACGGTGGTGCGTGGCCTGGGTCAGTTTGTTGGTGCCCATCACCTGCAAGTTGAAGAAACCGAAGGCACGGGGCAGCAGAAGTCTGGCAAAAAGCAGACGATTGCCTTCAAGCATTGCATCATCGCGGCGGGATCCCAAGCCGTACGCTTGCCCTTCATGCCCGATGATCCGCGTGTGGTCGATTCAACCGGCGCACTGGGTTTGAAAGAAGTCCCCAAACGCATGCTGATTCTCGGCGGCGGCATCATTGGTCTGGAGATGGGTACTGTCTACAGCACTCTGGGCTCGCGCTTGGACGTGGTTGAAATGCTGGATGGGCTGATGCAGGGTGCTGACCGCGACCTGGTCAAGGTCTGGCAAAAAATGAATGCCCCCCGCTTTGACAACATCATGCTCAAAACCAAAACGGTGGGCGCTAAAGCCACGCCTGCCGGCATTGAAGTGACATTTGAGGCTGCAGAGCCCGGTGGCACTGCGCCGGCACCGCAAACCTACGACCTGGTACTGCAAGCCGTTGGCCGTACACCCAATGGCAAAAAACTGGCGGCCGACAAGGCGGGCGTGGTGGTGACGGACCGTGGCTTTATTCCGGTCGATATTCAGATGCGTACCAATGTGCCGCATATCTTTGCGATTGGCGATATCGTCGGTCAGCCGATGCTGGCGCACAAGGCGGTGCATGAGGCGCATGTGGCGGCTGAAGTCATTGCGGGCGAACTGCAAGGTAACAAGGAGTTGGCCAGCGCAGCTTTCAATGCCCGCGTGATCCCGAGCGTGGCCTACACCGACCCCGAGGTGGCGTGGGTTGGCCTGACCGAAGACCAGGCCAAGGCCCAAGGCATCAAGGTCAAAAAAGGCCTGTTTCCGTGGACCGCCTCGGGCCGCGCAATTGCCAACGGCCGCGACGAAGGTTTTACCAAGCTGCTGTTTGACGACTCGCCTGAAGCGCATGGTCACGGCAAGATATTGGGCGGTGGCATGGTCGGCACGCACGCAGGCGACATGATTGGTGAAGTCGCTCTGGCCATAGAAATGGGCGCTGATGCGGTAGACATCGGCAAAACCATTCATCCGCATCCCACGTTGGGTGAATCCATCGGCATGGCTGCTGAAGTGGCACACGGCAGCTGCACGGATCTGCCACCGGCGAAGAAGTGATGCTCAAAAGCCGCTGAAAACGCTACAAATTAAGTAGCTGACCGCGCATGTCCCGAAAGGGTTGCGCGGTTTTTTTATGCTGCTGCTGGATGAGAGGGTGCTTTTTTTGATTAACTTGGCAGCAAATGCCTCGGTTGGCTTACCAG
>JANOLL010000235.1:0-2857 GCA_031419775.1 Polaromonas sp.
GATTCGACATGTTCTTCCGCAAACATACGACGGTCGGCTTCAATGTAAGACACGCTGACTGCAGTGACTTCCACTTGGCTGGGGTCTTGCTCATCTGGCCGCCAGGACACAAACCAGGACGGCTGGCCCGAAGTGAGGTTCAGAAAATAACCTTTGCATTCATCAGCAAACAACTGCACACCAAAACCGCTGTGCAGCCAGCGCGACTGTTTGCCGTCGTCGTCGACCACCGTGTGGCCAACGGCGTCAAGGGCATTTGTCGCCGGCACCACCTCAAGCAGTTTGAACTGCCAGTCTTCCCAGCGGTTGGGCGCAGCCGAGCGCTGGATCAGCACGGCTACTGGCAAAATTTCAGCGCTGGAGGTCATGAGGAGTGTGCCAGTGGTCAGGTGTCGGTGAAAAGCAAGATCGACGGAAAATCTTGCGGCGCATTGACCACAGCAACTTCCATGATTGCGCACGTAGGCAACGTATAGCCTAAGATCGTAATACAAGCGGCAATAACCCTCCGACCTGTTGCGGCGACAAGCCTCCCCGGCACGCCGGTATGTGCTGGAACTACACCGTGGAACTCACCGCATCCAAAGCCAAACCGTAGCCCGCAGACTGCGCGGGCACCCCACCTGGGCGCACCGCCACGGCACAGTACTTGAACTCTGGTATCTTGCCGAAGGGATCGAGTGCCGCATTCGTCATCAAGTTGGCTGCTGCCTCGTAATAGGCAAATGGAATGAACACTGCGCCCTGCGGCGTACCGTCGTCGCGGCGCACGTGAATGACCACCTCGCCACGGCGGGACTGCACAGTGATCACATCCCCTGCAGCCAGCCCAAGGGTCATCATGTCCGCTCCACACAGCGATGCCGTGGCTATGGGTTCCAGCGCATCCAGCACGGTCGCGCGGCGGGTCATGCTGCCAGTGTGCCAATGCTCCAGCTGACGGCCGGTGATCAGCACAAACGGATAATCCGCATCGGGCCGCTCATCGGCCGGAATGATATCGGCCGGTACCAGTTTGACCCGGCCATCAGGCGTCGGGAAATCGACGATGAAAACGGTTGGCTGACCGGGATCATCGGCACTCAGACAAGGGTAGGTGACGCTGGACTCACGCTCCAGGCGCTCCCAGGTGATGCCGGAAATGACCGCATGCATGGCTTGACGCATCTCCTCGTAGACGGCAGCAACGCCCGCATGCTCGCCAGGGTAGTTCCAGTCAGACCCAACCGCGCCGCCGGGCCGCCCCAAGGCGCGGACGGCCTCCTCGGGGGGCAGCGAAGCGTGGGGGCCTATTATTTTTGCCAGTTGCTGAATGATCCACAGATCGGGCTTGGCATTGCCGGGCGGCGTGATGGCCTGTTTGCCCATTTGCACCATGCGGTCGGTATTGCTGACCGTGCCGGTTTTTTCTGCCCACGACGTGGCGGGCAGCACCACATCGGCCAACCAGGCAGTCTCGGTCATGAAAATATCCTGCACCACCAGATGTTCCAGGCTGGCCAGCGCGTGGCGAGCGTGGTTCAGGTCCGGATCGCTCATGGCAGGATTTTCGCCCATGACATACATCCCGCGAATCTTGTGCGGATCACTGTCAGGCGCCAACGCCTTGTGCATGATCTCCACCACGGTGTAGCCGGGCTGCTTGTCCAATGGCGTTTTCCAGAAGTCTTCAAACCAGGCATGAACTTCCTGGTTATCGACTCGCTGGTAGTTGGGAAACATCATCGGGATCAGACCCGCATCGCTGGCCCCCTGCACATTGTTCTGGCCACGCAAGGGATGAAGGCCAGACCCCGGCTTGCCTATCTGGCCGGTGACGCTGACCAGCGCGATCAGGCAGCGCGCGTTGTCGGTACCGTGAACGTGCTGGCTGATGCCCATACCCCACAACACCATCGCCCCTTTGGCTTTGGCAAATGCCCGCGCCACCTCGCGCAAGGTCTCGGCCGAAACACCGCAAATCGGAGCCATGGCTTCAGGGCTGTAGTCCTTGACGTTTTCCCGCAGCGCCTCAAAGTTGCTCACACGCTCGCGGATGAAGGTCTCGTCTGTCAAGCCCTCTTCGATCACGGTGTGAATCAGCGCATTGAGCATCGCCACATCGGTATCGGCCTTGAATTGCAGGGTGCGCCAGGCATGCTTGCCGATGTCGGTGACGCGCGGATCGGCCAGCACAATTTTGGCGCCACGTTTGGCCGCATTTTTCATCCAAGTCGCCGCCACCGGATGGTTAGCGGTCGGATTGGACCCAATCACGAAAATCATGTCGGCATGCTCGATGTCATTGACCTGGTTACTCACAGCACCCGAGCCCACCCCTTCCAACAAGGCCGCCACACTGGAGGCATGGCACAAGCGGGTGCAATGGTCGACGTTGTTGCTGCCAAAACCCGTGCGCACCAGTTTCTGGAACAAATACGCCTCTTCATTGCTGCCTTTGGCAGAGCCAAAGCCAGCCAGTGACTTTTTACCGTGCGTGTCGCGCAGGTTTTTCAAGCTGCCGGCGCTCAGCGCAAGGGCTTCTTCCCAGGTGGCTTCGCGAAACACCTCTGACCAATCGGCCGTATGCCGATTGAGTTTTTCTAACGCGGCAGGGTCTTTGGCTACACCCGGCTTGCGAATCAAGGGTTGGGTCAGCCGCTGTGGGCTGTGCGCATAATCGAAACCAAACCGACCCTTGACGCACAGGCGGTTGTGGTTGGCCGGACCATCGCGTCCATCGACGCTGACAATCACGTTGTCTTTGACGTTGTAAGTGACCAGGCAGCCTACGCCGCAGAACGGACACACGGAGTCGACCTTTTTGTCGACAATTTGTGAGCCGATTTGCGTCTTGGGCATCAGGGCGCCGGTCGGG
>JANOLL010000236.1:0-2979 GCA_031419775.1 Polaromonas sp.
GTCAAAACCCGAAAACGCTCGAGATGGTTGCCAAGATGAGCGACGAAGATATTTTCGCTCTGCGTCGTGGCGGCCACGATTCGCAAAAGGTGTACGCTGCATTTCACTCGGCCGTAAACCTCGTGGGGCAGCCTACCGTGCTGCTGATCAAGACCGTCAAGGGCTTTGGCATGGGCAAGATCGGCGAAGGCAAGAACAACGTTCATCAGACCAAAAAGCTGGCTGATGAAGACATCAAGGCCTTCCGTGACCGCTTCAACATCCCCATTCCAGACAGCCAGCTGGCCGATATTCCGTTTTACAAACCGGCTGATGACACGCCGGAAATACGCTACCTGCATGAGCGCCGCAAAGCGCTGGGCGGCTACCTTCCGCACCGCCGCGCCAAGGCCGATGAAAGTTTCACTGTGCCGGCACTGGACTCGTTCAAGTCGGTGATGGAAGCCACCCCAGAAGGGCGTGAAATTTCAACCACTCAGGCCTATGTGCGCTTTCTGACGCAGTTGCTGCGCGACCAGGCGCTGGGCCCCCGAGTGGTGCCCATCCTGGTGGACGAGGCCCGCACTTTCGGCATGGAAGGCCTCTTCCGTCAGATTGGCATCTACAACCCTGAAGGACAAAAATACACGCCGGTCGACAAAGACCAGGTCATGTATTACCGCGAAGACAAGCAGGGCCAGATATTGCAGGAAGGAATCAATGAAGCCGGCGGCATGAGCAGCTGGATCGCAGCGGCCACCAGTTACAGCACCAACAACCGCATCATGGTGCCGTTCTACGTCTACTACTCGATGTTTGGTTTTCAGCGCATCGGTGACTTGGCCTGGGCCGCTGGCGACATGCAGGCACGTGGTTTTCTTTTGGGTGGCACCTCAGGGCGCACGACGCTCAACGGCGAGGGCTTGCAGCATGAAGACGGCCACAGCCACATCATGGCGGGCACGATCCCGAACTGCATCTCCTACGACCCGACCTTCGCACACGAGGTGGGCGTGATCCTGCACCATGGCCTCAAGCGCATGGTTGAAAAGCAGGACAACGTGTATTTTTACCTGACGCTGCTCAACGAGAACTACGCCATGCCGGGTCTCAAGCCCGGTACCGAAGAGCAGATCATCAAGGGCATGTACCTGTGCAAGGAAGGCGCCGGGCAACCCAAGGCCCCTTCTGGTTCCGCAACGCCGCGCGTACAGTTGCTCGGCTCCGGCACCATCCTGCGCGAGTCCATTGCGGCGCAGGAACTGCTTGAAAAAGAGTGGGGCATTACCGCCAACGTGTGGAGCTGCCCGAGCTTCAACGAGCTGGCCCGCGATGGCCAGACCACCGAGCGCTGGAACCTGCTGCATCCGCTGGAAAAGCCGCGTGTGTCCTTTGTCGGCCAGCAGTTGGAAAAGCACACCGGCCCGGTTGTTGCCTCGACCGACTACATGAAAGCCTACGCCGAACAGATTCGTTCGTACATTCCGCCAGGCCGTACCTTCAAGGTGTTGGGCACCGACGGCTTTGGTCGCAGCGACTTCAGGAGCAAGCTGCGCGAGCACTTTGAAATCAACCGCCATTACATCGTGGTGGCAGCCTTGAAGGCCCTGAGCGAAGAGGGCACTGTGCCGGTCGCCAAAGTCGCGGAGGCCATCAAAAAGTATGGCATCCAGGTCGACAAAATTAACCCACTCTACGCTTAAACCTTATTTCGGGACAGCTCGTCGCGCGGCGTCGCTGTGTCCCCAACTGATCGGAGAAAAACATGGCAAGCATAGACATTCAGGTTCCGGACATTGGCGATTTTGATGAAGTAACGGTTATTGAACTGTTGGTCAAGCCCGGTGACAGCATCAAGGCTGACCAGTCTCTTCTGACGGTAGAGTCCGACAAGGCATCGATGGAGATTCCATCCAGCGCGGCTGGCGTGGTGAAAGAACTTAAAGTCAAGCTGGGCGACAAGGTCAAGCAAGGTACTGTCGTGCTGACACTGGAGGGTGCCGATGCGGCGGCGGTTTCAGCACCAAAAGCGGCTCCAGCGCAAGCAGCTCCTGTGCAAGCTGCTACTGAATCCGTAGCATCGGCAGCACCTGCAGCTGCTGTCGCTGCGGCTGCTAGCGGCCCCATCGAGGTGCGCGTTCCGGACATCGGTGACTTCAAGGATGTGACCGTGATCGAGGTGTTGGCCAAAGTCGGCGACACCATCAAGATCGAGCAGTCCCTCGTGACAGTGGAGTCCGACAAAGCGTCCATGGAAATTCCGTCGTCTGCTGCGGGCGTGCTGAAAGACCTCAAGGTCAAACTCGGCGACAAGATCAACATTGGCGATCTGCTGGCCGTGCTGGAAGGCGCCGCATCTGCTGCGGCTCCAGCGCCCGCTGCTTCCTCACCCTCTGCACCGCAAACCGCTCGGGTTGAGCCGGCGCAAGTTTCACAAGCATCGTCTGCAGGCTCAGAGCGCTCGGTCAGTGCATCGCAGCCTGCCCATGACCCGACTGCGGCCCCTGCAGGCAAGCTGCCGCACGCCTCGCCGTCGGTACGCAAGTTTGCTCGGGAGTTGGGTGTACCGCTGGACGAAGTCAAAGGCGCTGGACCCAAAGGCCGGATCACGCTGGACGATGTTCAGGCTTTCACCAAAGCGGTAATGGCTGGTAGCACCCGCACCCAGGCGCAAGTTGCCAAAGCGCCTGCTGCAGGCGGGGCAGGCGACGGCGCGGGGCTTAATCTTTTGCCCTGGCCCAAGGTGGACTTCACCAAGTTCGGCCCGGTCGAACGCAAGGACCTGTCGCGCATCAAGAAAATCAGCGGCGCCAACCTGCATCGCAATTGGGTCATGATTCCGCACGTCACCAACCACGACACCGCCGACATCACCGAACTGGAAGCCTTTCGCGTCAAGCTCAACAAGGAAAATGAAAAGAGCGGCGTCAAGATCACCATGTTGGCTTTTCTGATCAAAGCCAGCGTCTCGGCGCTGAAAAAATTCCCTGACTTCAACAC
>JANOLL010000237.1:0-3173 GCA_031419775.1 Polaromonas sp.
GGCGACGGCTGCAGCGCCGGGCCGCCCCAAGCTAGGCCAGCCCCCTCGGGGGGCAGAGAACCCACGAAGTGGGGAACGTGGGGGCTCAACAATCATCGATGGGTAAACGCCGGCTTGCGCTTGTTCAAGAAAGCGTCCATACCCTCTTTCTGGTCGTCGGTCGCAAACATGGCGTGGAACAGGCGGCGCTCAAACATCACGCCGTCACTGAGTCCACTTTCAAAAGCGCGGTTAACCGCCTCCTTTGCCGCCATCACGCTGGGCTGGCTGTAGCTGCAAATCATCAGCGCCGCAGCCAGGGCCTCGTCCATCAGTTTGTCCAGCGGCACCACGCGGCTAACTAGGCCGGAGCGCTCGGCTTCCTGCGCGTCCATCATGCGGCCGGTCAGGGCCATGTCCATGGCTTTGGCCTTGCCCACTGCGCGCGGCAGCCGCTGCGTGCCACCGGCACCCGGAATGATGCCCAGCTTGATCTCGGGCTGGCCGAATTTTGCGTTGTCGGCTGCGATGATGAAGTCGCACATCATGGCCAGTTCGCAGCCACCACCCAGCGCAAAGCCGCTGACCGCCGCGATCACGGGCTTGCGGATGTTCCGAACCTGTTCCCAGTTACGGGTAATGTAATCGTTCTTATAAACATCGGCAAAGCTGAACTTCGCCATCGCGCTGATATCGGCACCCGCTGCAAAGGCTTTGTCGCTGCCCGTCAGGATGACGCAACCAATGCAGTCGTCGAGATCAAAATCGGTCAGTGCGCTGCCGAGTTCGTCCATCAGTTGCTCGTTGAGCGCATTGAGTTGCTGCGGCCGGTTCAGGGTAATGATGCCAACGCGCCGCGTTTCGGGGCCCTGGGTCGTGGTCAAAATCAGGTCGTAGCTCATGCAGTCTCCTTTGTGGTGATTCGGTGGTTTGCAGTGAAAGGGTGGCGCTCACGACTCGGGCATCAGCCAGCGTTCGAGCTTGGCGGCGTCCTGAACCGTCAGTCGCCAGGTGGTCAGGCGAGGGGGCAGGGTCAGTTCAAGGCGCAGAAGACGTTTGTCGCGAGACACCAGGGCAATAACCTTTTTTGCGCTACCCGCATACAGCCCGAGGTCATCGAGCCGCTGCATCCGCCAGCCGCTGCCTTTGTCGTCCCTGCTGGCGCGGGCCGGGCCGGTGGGCTCCAGTCCCAGCCATTCGTCGCCGGGTGCAAAGCCGGCGCGCTCGGCCACACCGCCGCGCAACACCGTTTTGATGACAAGGCCCTGGCTCTCACTGACGCGCACTCCGAGGCGATGCGCCAATTGACCGGGCTCTTCGAGCACGTTCACGCCGTGTGCCTGCAACAGCTCTCGTAGCGGCAAGTCATCTGTTCCATGGACCCACCGGGCCAGCTCCGGCGCAAACGAGCGACCGCTGAGTTCGTGCAGAACGGCCGCAAAATCTGCCTGGCTCATGGGGCCAGCCTGACACTTCAACCAGAGCGCACGCATGGCCTTGTCAAGTGAGGTGCTCGATGCACCCCGCCCGGAGCGCAGCGTCAGGTCAAAGCACAGGGCTACCAGCGCGCCCTTGGTGTAGTAACTGACCGTGGCGTTGGGCGTGTTCTCGTCCTGCCGGTAGTACTTGACCCAGGCGTCAAAGCTGGCTTGGGCAACCGACTGCACCAGTCGTCCGGGCGTCTGCACCACCTGGTTGATGGTTTTGTTGAGCAGCTTAAGGTAGCCCGCGTTGTCCAGCAAACCGGCGCGGCGCAGCAGCAGGTCGTCGTAGTAGCTGGTGAAACCTTCAAAAAACCAGAGCAGATACGTGTAGTTTTCACGATCGTATGCGTAGGCTTCAAATTCTTTAGGTCGCAGGCGCTTGACGTTCCAGGTGTGGAAATACTCGTGGCTAATGAGGCCGCGCAGCGTGGTATAGCCCTCCGACACAGGCGATGCCTGGGTCTCTCCGGCCACCGGCAGGCGCGGCAGGTCGCTTCGTTTGCAGATCAGCGCAGTGGAGTTGCGGTGCTCCAGCCCACCGTAGTTGTCGTCTACCGCATTGAGCAGAAACAGATAGTCTGAAAAAGGCGGCTTTTTTTTACTGCCGTGCCAGAAACCGATCGCGGTCTCGCAGATTTTTTGTGTATCGGCCAGCAGTTGTGCCCCGTTAAATCCGGGGGCGGCGCCGGACACGACAAAGCGGTGCGGAATACCGCAGGCGGTAAAAGTACCCAGCCAGAATTGGCCCATCTCGACCGGGCAATCGACCAGTTCGTCGTAGTCAGCCGCGACGTAGCTGCCAAACCCCTGTGGGTCGGTTTTGAGAGCCGTCAAAGCGGTTGCCACTGACCAGCCTTTAACGGCTGCGGTCCGGGGTAGTTCGAGCACATGGGGGGCTGTCTCACACCCATCGATCTTCAGGCACAAGCTGGTACCGTTGAAAAAACCGCGACCGGCGTCCAGCCAGGCCGCGCGCACTGAGGAGTCGTAGGCGTAGACCTGGTAGCGCAACACCAGCGGTTTGCTGGGCGCGCAGGCCACGGTCCAGCTGCATTTGTCGATCTGTTCGATGGCGACGGCACTGCGTACGCCCTGATGCCCCCGCAAGCCGGACAGATGTCTGGAAAACTCCCGCACCAGATAGCTGCCCGGAATCCACACGGGTAGCGACACGTGCTGCCGTGCTGCTGGCTGGGCGATGGTGAGTGTGACGCTGAACAGGTGGGCCTGCGGGTCTGCCGCCTCTACCCGGTAGTGGACGGCAGGACCGGCGGAGTTTTTTTTCATGGGCTTGGCTGGCATGTGGGAGGAAAGAATACTCCACTGCCCAGGGCGTTGGCGTTCACAGGGGGGCGGCACCCAGCATGCAGCTGAGCGCGGCAACCAGGGTGAGATGCAGGCGCAGGCGCAACCAGTGCGACAGGCCCAGGCTAGGGTAGGTGTGGCGGTCGACTGCATAGCAGACCAGCAACGCCAGTCCCATTGACGGCAGTGCCACCACAGCGGGCAGCATCAGTGCCAGCCACGCGAGCAGCGAAGGCACGATACCCCAGACGAAATGAAATCGGCGTGGTACCGAATCGGCGGGCACTTGGCCGCCTTCAGGACGCATAAAACCCAGGCCCCAGTGGATGCCACCCAGAAAAGACACGATCACGGCGGCATACGCGACCAAAGCTGTGGCCACAAAGGGCAGCAGGTTGGCACGGC
>JANOLL010000238.1:0-2008 GCA_031419775.1 Polaromonas sp.
TTGTCCGGCCCGCTTCAAGATCGCAACTTCGTGCGCGTCTTTGAGCAGACGCATTTCATCGAGCAACCTGCACAAGTCGTGCTGGCTTTGCGGGCACTCGGCGCCCAGCCGCACCCGCGACCTGACCTTGTTCAACCAGCCATCAACTTTTGTCTCAAGTCCCTTGTGGCTGGCAAACGGGAACCACACCGCGGGCTGGTTGGCGAGCAGTGCGGGCATGTGGTCATCGAGTGCTTCGACACTGAAGGCCTCATCCACACTCAAACTGGCGGGCGCTGCTTTGGGCCCCAGGCGGATGCCATCCCAGATCTCACGCTCGAGGTCCTTGGGGCGGCAAAACAGCGTGCTCTTGCCCGAAGAATCAATCACCAGCCAGCTGTCTGGCTCAGTGAAGCCTGTCAGGTAATAAAAGTAGCTGTCGTGCCGATAGGGAAAGTCACTGTCGCGGTTACGCTGCGCCTCCGGCGCGGTGGGCAGCAGTGCCACACCGCCGCCCGCCGCCTTGAGCGCCCTGGCGATGGCTGCCCGGCGTTTTTTATAAATTGGGGCGGTGAGGGAAGCGGCAGTGGTACTCATGATGAGAAATCGATCACGTTGGTCGGTTGATTGAGTTCGGCAAGTCGCGTGGGCGTACCCACATCGGTCCAGGCGCCGGGGTACAACTCAGCGCTGATGCTGCGATTGTCCATCGCGGCGCGTAGCAATGGCGCCAACGGGGCTTTGAGACCTTGCGGATTGCCAAAGGGCAGCGCATCGAACAGCGCTTTGCGGTACAGCCCGACGGTGCTAAAGGTCCAACGCGGCGCCGCCGAATCAGCCGGCAGGTTGAGTGCTAGCCCGCTTGGGCTGATTCCAAAATCACCTTTCGGATTGTGCAGAGGGTTAGGTACCAGCCACACATGTCCCAACCGGCCGCTGCTCAAGAAACGATCAACCGCAGTTTGGCTAAAGGTGAAACCAGGCATAAACACATCACCGGCCAGCACCCAAAACGTATCACCCAGCAGCGGTAGCGCGCGCGCAATCCCGCCCGCCGTTTCCAGCGCACCGCCAAAATCAGTGCCCTCGTGCGAGTATGAAATTGATAGCGCGTCATGACCGACCAGTGCGGGCTGAGCATCAAAATGGCTCGTAATTTGGTCACCCAGCCAGGCGGTGTTGATGACGATGCGCCGGCATCCCCCGCGCATCAAGGCGTCGACATGCCAATCAATCAAGGGCTTCCCGCGCACGGCCAGCAACGGCTTGGGCGTACGGTCGGTCAGGGGGCGCATACGCTCGCCGCGGCCGGCCGCCAAAATCAGGGCTGCGATGGTCATCACCGCAGTTTATGACTTTCTGGCATGTGACCCGGCTCTGGTCCCCGGCTCGCGCTCGCATGTCGCTACGGAATCCATAGCGCATGAGGGCTGTACCGACCGCCCCAAGGCGCGGCCATGCCATCCCGTAAAATCATGGGCTTTTCCTTTCCTTGGGTTCCCGCACATGACTGCACTGGCCGATTCCACTTCATCCCTCATGGCCAACTCCATTCGCGCGCTGGCCATGGATGCCGTGCAGCAAGCCAATTCCGGCCACCCCGGCGCGCCGATGGGCATGGCCGATATGGCGGTGGCATTGTGGGGCCAGCACCTTCAGCACAGCCCGCACAACCCGCAGTGGTTTGACCGTGACCGCTTTGTTTTGAGCAACGGGCACGGCTCGATGATTTTGTACGCGCTGCTGCATCTGACCGGTTATGCGCTGCCGATGAAAGAGCTCAAAAACTTTCGCCAGCTGCACAGCAAAACCCCTGGTCACCCTGAAGTGGGCTACACGCCTGGCGTTGAAACCACCACCGGCCCGCTCGGACAGGGACTCACCAATGCCGTCGGTATGGCGCTGGCAGAAAAACTGCTGGCCAAAGAGTTCAATCGGGATGGCCATACCGTCGTTGACCACCACACCTATGTCTTCATGGGCGACGGCTGCCTGATGGAAGGCATCAGCCACGAAGCGTGTGCGCTGG
>JANOLL010000239.1:0-2467 GCA_031419775.1 Polaromonas sp.
ATTCAACACGCGGGAAGAAAATCAGGCTGAATCTTTCCGAAAGATGCTGTTGGCAATGGCTAGAGATGTTCGGGTGATTCTGGTCAAACTCGCGGACCGTACCCACAACATGCGCACGCTTGGCGATGTTCCTCCGATCAAGTGGGCACGCATCTCGCGGGAAACACTCGATATCTATGCGCCAATTGCACACCGCCTCGGACTGAACACAACCTACCGGGAACTGCAGGATTTATCCTTCCGGCATTTGCACCCCTGGCGCTACGCCACACTCTCGAAAGCTCTGCTCAAGGCGCGCGGTCGGCGCCGCGATGTGATCAAACGGGTGCAGGCGGAAGTGGAGTCTGCGTTCGGGGCCGCAGGGCTTCCCGTTCAAATTTTCGGCAGGGAAAAAACGCTTTATTCCATTTACCGAAAAATGGACGACAAGCACCTGTCATTTGCACAGGTCACCGACATTTACGGATTTCGGGTCATCGTGAACAGTCTGAGCACCTGTTACACCGCCATGGGCGTCCTGCATCAGCAGTACAAACCATTGCCTGGGAAATTCAAGGACTACATCGCTATCCCGAAAATCAATGGCTATCAGTCGCTCCACACCACACTGATCGGACCTTTCGGCACCAATATAGAGTTTCAAATGCGTACTGAAGCCATGCATGTGGTCGCCGAGTCTGGGGTAGCCGCACACTGGCTTTACAAGGCAGTTGATCCCAACAGCGATGCGTCGCAGCGCCTGGGCACCCAATGGCTACAGTCACTACTCGACATTCAGAACGAAACGCGCGATGCGGCTGAGTTTTGGGACCATGTCAAGATCGATCTGTTTCCCGAAGCGGTTTATGTTTTCACACCCAAAAGCCAGATCATGGCCATGCCACGAGGCGCGACGATAGTGGATTTTGCATACGCGATTCACAGTGATATTGGTCACCGTGCGGTCTCCGCCAAAGTCAATGGGGAGCAGGTTCCACTTCGATCCGAACTGCATAACGGAGATGTCGTGGAGATCATCACCGCGCCGGTTTCAAGCCCCAACCCAGGCTGGCTGGGTTTTGTTCGCACGGGTAAGGCAAGGTCAAAAATTCGCCATCACCTGAAGACCATGGCCCTGACAGAATCGCAGGACCTGGGTGAAAAAATGTTGATGCAATCGCTGCGCGCAGAAGGCATACCCCGTCTGCCAGAAGACAACGCAGCGGATCACGCCATCTGGGAAAAAATATTGCGCTTCAGTGGCAATCGGTCTCGCGCAGATTTGCTCACCGACATCGGATTGGGTAAGCGTATTGCCAGCATGGTTGCAAAGCGCATCGTCGCCCTGCTGGCCGAAAAAGGCGTCAAGCCAGACGCCCTGTTGATGAGTCGCGAGCGCTACACGGCGCATGAGTCGGTCTCACAGGGTGGCTTGGTATTGGACGGTAGCGAAGGCGCGTCCGTTCAATTCGCCAGTTGCTGTCGACCCATTCCCGGTGACAGTATTCTTGGCTATCTGGGGCGCGGCGAAGGTCTGGTGGTGCACACCGACGATTGCGCCGTGGCCAAGCGCTTGCAACATCGCGACAGTGAGCGCTTCATCGCGGTTGACTGGTCTGATGAGCCCGTGCGCGCATTTGAAACCAGCTTGTTGATCACTGTGGCCAACGGCAAGGGCGTTTTAGCGAGAGTTGCTGCTGCCCTGGCCGTTGCCGAAGCGGATATCACCCACGTGAATATGGGCCAGGAGCGTGCGCAGGAAGCGACCGAACTCCGGTTTGGGATTGCGGTGAGAGACCGGGTGCATATGGCATCGGTGCTTCGCGCTGTGAAGCGAACGCCCTCCGTGTTGCGGGTACAGCGCGGCCGGTCGGGCGGCTGACTAATAAGCGTTTTGAGCTGCGCGGTGAAGGCCTAGGGCGGACTCACACCTGAACTCGCCGGTTCGGGATACTCCACACTGATCACTTCCAGAACCTGCGTTCCACTGGGCGTGATGAGTTGTACTTCATCGCCTACTTTGGATTTCACCAGCGCCCGTGCGACAGGCGACACCCAACTGATCTGCCCGATCAAGGTATCAGCCTCATCAATTCCCAGAATCGTCACTAGGTGGCGAAGACCCTCCTGATCGATATATCCTACCGTCGCGCCAAAAAAAACCTGATCCTTGCCGCGGTGAACTGACGGGTCAGTGATCTGGGCAATCTCCAAACGCTGGGTTAAAAATCTTATCCTCCGGTCGATCTCCCGTAGTCGTTTTTTGCCGTAATGGTAGTCGCCGTTCTCGGACCGGTCCCCATTGCTGGCCGCCCAGTGAACGATCTCCACAATCTTCGGCCGTTCAGAGTCAATCAGGCCAAGCAGCTCTGCACGCAGGCGCCCATAACCAGCCGGCGTGATGTAGTTCTTGCCACCTGCAGGCAGCGGCGACAACGCCACTTCGTCTTCGTCAGCGTCTGATTCTTTGGTGAAAGCTTTGCTCATA
>JANOLL010000240.1:0-2488 GCA_031419775.1 Polaromonas sp.
GCGCCACGGTCTACCGGCGGCTGGGCACCAGCGTCAAAATCCGCTAAGTCATTGCCGCGGTGCGCTCGCGCGAACTGGCACGGTAATGTCCATTCGACTGGCAACGCCCTTCGCATCTTTAAAGTGCAGCGTCAGCGGGAGGTGGCTGCCAGCTGCCAGCGGCTTTTTTAAATCCATCAGCATGAGGTGGGTGCCGCCCTTTTTGAGCTCCACGGTTTTTCCGGCTGGTAGCTCCAGGTTTTCAATCAGGCGCATTTTCATGACATCGCCTTCCATTTTCATGTCGTGCACCTCGGCCACGCCTGCCAGTGGAGAAGAAATGTCGACCAGCCGGGTAGTGGTTTTGGCGGTGAGGCGCATGTAGGCAGCGCTAGCCTGCTGGCCCGACAGCATGGCGCGTGCCCAGGCACCCGTCACCTCGACCGGCGGGGCGGTTTGAGAAAAAACGCTCAACGCACCTGTCAACAGGGCGATAGCAGCGAGTACCTTTGTAGCAACTGAAAGTGTCATGGCGTTCACGGGTGCGGCCCATACCGAAACGATGAAGCCCTGGATGCTGATTGTAGGTCGCTGCCCCAGCTACAACTCTTGAGCGCTGGTCAAGGCGGGCCAAAGCCAAAGCGCGCAAACGTGGCCTGCGCCGTCGGCGACAGCAGGTGCTGTACCAATTGCAGTGCACGGGCGTCGCCGGTCCGGCTGGTGACGCCGTAATCCGCGCCAACCTCCAGCGACGGCGGGACTGCGACGACCTGCATCCGTGACAGCTCGCGCACCACGGCTCGGGCATTTGTGCAGTAAGTCAAAAACAGATCGGCCTGTCCGGTCTCCATCAGCCAGGCGTAGGACCCGCGCCCCGCTGGGGGGTTGGGCGCTGCGGGCGAGCCGGTGAGCTTGAGCGCCTTGGCATCGAGCAGCTGGTAAGACCCTGGCTGCAGCGCCTCGGCCCGGCGGAACAGCGCCCAGGCGTAGTCACCGGCCGGGTCAAACCGGGGGGTCGAGGTGCCCAGCTTGACCTGCGGGTTGAGCATCAAAGTCAGCAGCGTGTCGGGCGTGGCCGGCAAGGACGGGTTGACCACGGCGCAGAGCTTGTTGCGTACAAACCGGGTCGGTGTCCGCCAGGCGCCAGATGCTGCGGCCAGCGTGGCAGGGTGCTGGGTGTCGGCAGAGGCAAACACCTGCGCGCCCTCACCTTTTTCGATCCGCTCGCGCAGCAGGCCTGACGCGCCAAACGTCAGCTTTACCGGCACGCCGGTTTGCGCCTCGTAACCCTGCGCGATCTCGGTCATGGCTTCGCGCAAGCTGCCGGCCGCGTAGAGTTGCACGGGCTCGGCCGGTCCGGTGGCCGCAGGAAGCGGCGCCGTCATGCAGGCCGCAAGCCCGACCAGGCCCAGCGCGGCAGCGGTGACCCGAAGCACGTCACTTGGTCGCATTGGGGAAAAACAGCTGCTCGCCGCCAATTTTGTAAGCTGCGATCACAGCCTGACCGGACGGAGAGATCACCCAGTCAACAAATTTTTGCGCCTCAGCGGCTTTGGTCTGCGGATGCTTGGCCGGGTTGACGACCATCACCCCATACTGATTGAACAGGCGGGTGTCGCCTTCGACCAGCACCGTCAGGTCGGCACGGTTCTTGAAAGACAGCCAGGTGCCGCGGTCGGCCAGCACATAGGCGGAGCCACCGGGGGTGTTGGCTGCAATATTGAGTGCCGGGCCCATGCCGCAACCACAGGCCTTGTAACTGGCAAAGAGCGGCTTGTCAGCTGGCGTGTCCACACCTGCCGACTTCCAGTAACGCAACTCAGCCGCGTGGGTGCCGCTCTTGTCTCCACGCGAGACAAAATTAGCGTTCGCTGCGCTGAGTTTTTTCAGCGCTTCAACGATATCCTTGCCCTTGACCCGAGCCGGATCAGACGCCGGGCCAATCAAGACGAAGTCGTTGTACATGACCGGAAAACGTTTGATGGCAAAACCCTCGGCCACCACTTTTTCTTCTGCCACCTGGTCATGCACGAACAGCACATCGGCGTCGCCACGGCGGCCCATATCAATGGCCTGGCCGGTGCCGACAGCTACCACTTTGACGTCGACGCCAGTTGCCTTTTTAAACTCTGGCAGCAGGTGAGGAAACAGCCCCGACTGCTCGGTCGAGGTGGTCGATGCCATCACGATCGGGCTGGTTTGCGCTATTGAAACCGTAGCACATAGCACAGAAAATACGAGCGCTGCCGCTCTAATCGACTTGATTTGTCGAGACATTTTGATCAAACTACTCATCCCAGTTCTCCTTTTAAAAAATGTTCTGCCTCAGTAGGCAAGAGGCCGTTAAAAAAATCGTGCGTGGGCAGGTCAGCCAACACATGGCCATGCTCAAGGTAAACCACCCGGCTGGCCAAGCGCTTGACCTGCCCGAGGTTGTGGCTGCTGAAAATGAGCGTCATGCCGGCATCCGAAAACTCGGACATCAGGCGCTCGACTTCACGCTTGGCGG
>JANOLL010000241.1:0-13824 GCA_031419775.1 Polaromonas sp.
CATGACGGTCGAGGCCGGCTGCGTCTTGCAAACGCTTCAGGAAACAGCCGAAAAAGCCGGTTTTCTGTTTCCCCTCAGCCTGGCGGCAGAAGGCAGTTGCACACTGGGTGGCAACTTGGCGACCAATGCTGGCGGCACGCAAGTGGTTCGCTACGGCAACGCGCGTGACCTGTGCCTGGGCCTGGAGGTGGTCACAGCACGAGGCGAAATCTGGGAGGGCTTGAGCGGCCTGCGCAAGGACAACACCGGCTATGACCTGCGTGACCTGCTGGTCGGCAGCGAAGGGACGCTGGGCATCATCACTGCCGCCACCATGAAGCTTTACCCCAAGCCGGTAGCGCGACTGACCGCATGGGCGGCGGTTCCGACCATGGCCCACGCGGTCACGTTACTGGCCATGGCGCAGCAACAGTTGGGCCCGACTCTGACCGGTTTTGAAGTCATGGGGCAATTTGCATTGAGTCTGGTGGCCAAACATTTCACGCAGCTGCGGGTTCCCCTTTATCAGGACACCTCCTTTTGTGTGCTGCTGGAAAATTCGGACCACGAATCCGAAAACCATGCGCGCGAGCAATTCGAGCGTTTGCTGGAATTCGCCCTCGAAAAAGGCTGTGTCACCGATGCAGTGGTCGCTGAAAACCTCAGCCAGGCACGCCAGCTTTGGCATATCCGCGAGAGCATTCCCCTGGCGCAAGCCGAGGAAGGCCTCAATATCAAGCACGACATCTCGATTGCGGTGTCGCGCACTGCCGAATTTGTAGCCGTCACCGACGCGCTGCTGGAACAGGCTATTCCAGGTGTGCGTCTGGTCAATTTTGGCCACCTGGGAGACGGCAATCTGCACTACAACGTGCAGGCTCCGTCCGGTGGTGACATGCCGGCTTTTTTGCGCGACCACGAAAAACGCGTGAACAGCATCGTCTACGACTCGGTCTCTCGCTTCGGTGGCTCCATTTCGGCAGAGCATGGCGTCGGCAGCTTGAAACTCGTCCAACTGGAGCAGTACAAGTCTCCCGTGGCGCTTGGGATGATGCGGGCCATCAAGCGCGCGCTGGACCCCGACAATGTGCTCAATCCTGGACGGGTGCTGCGGGCATAATTCAGGCCCTGGTCATCTACAGGCCGCCGCGCCTCACCGAATTTTTCCACTGGTATGTCCATGACGCTTCCCATCCGCTCGCAGTACGAGGACTTCATGCGCCATGTCGATACGCATGGCGTCTTGAAGGCTGACCGTACGGGCACCGGTACCAAAAGCGTGTTTGGCTACCAAATGCGCTTTGATCTGAGTGAAGGTTTTCCGCTGGTCACCACCAAAAAGGTTCACCTCAAATCCATCGTTCACGAGCTCCTGTGGTTTTTGCAGGGCTCCAGCGACAACAACTGGCTCAAGGCGCGCGGCGTCACGATTTGGGACGAATGGGCCCGCGAAGACGGTAGCCTAGGCCCGGTCTACGGCGTGCAGTGGCGCAGCTGGCCCACGCCAGATGGCGAGCAAATCGACCAGATTTCCGAGGTCATCCAGACCCTCAAGACCAACCCCGACTCACGCCGCATCATCGTGAGCGCGTGGAACGTGGCCGACTTGAGCAAGATGGCGCTGATGCCATGTCATGCGTTTTTTCAGTTTTATGTAGCACCGGCTGCTGAACCGGGTGCAAAAGGCAGGCTCAGTTGCCAGCTGTACCAGCGCAGTGCCGATATCTTTCTGGGCGTGCCTTTTAATATTGCCAGCTACGCCCTACTGACCCACATGGTCGCGCAGCAATGCGACCTCGATCTGGGCGACTTCATCTGGACTGGCGGTGATTGCCATATTTACAGCAATCACCAAGAGCAGGTCGCGCTGCAGCTCAGCCGCACGCCCATGCCTTACCCGGTACTCCATATCAAACGCAAACCCGACTCGATCTTCGACTACCAGTTTGACGACTTCGAATTCCTGGATTACCAACATCACCCGGCCATCAAGGCACCGGTTGCGGTCTGACGCGGCCCAACGCTTGTGTCCATGAAAATCAATATGATTTTCGCGCGTTCGAGGAATGGCGTAATTGGCAAGAACAACGCCATGCCCTGGCACCTGCCAGAAGACCTGGCACATTTCAAGCGCCTGACCCTGGGCTGGCCGGTCATCATGGGGCGCAAAACCTGGGATTCACTACCACCCAAATTCAAGCCCCTGCCCGAACGTACCAATGTCGTCATCACGCGCCAATCGGACTGGACCGGACCAGGTGCTGTGGTGGCGGCCAGCCTGCCTGAGGCCTTGCGGCTTTGCGCGGCATCAGAAGAGGTCTGGGTGATTGGCGGGGCGCAGATTTATGCCCAGGCCGAGCCGATAGCGCATCGAGCCGAAGTCACAGCAATCGCCGCAGACTTTGACGGTGACGCCTTTGCGCCGCTACTGGGGCCACGCTGGGCTGAAGTTGCGCGTGACGATCGCGTGTCGTCTAACGGAATGGCTTTCAGTTTTATCAGTTACGAACAACAACAGGGAGACTAATATGTCTGGAACTGGCTTTCACGTACACGGCCCGCACGACCACGAGCTCGAACACGCCGCACAAGGCGGCCACGGGGCCCACGACGGCGGCGGCATGATCGCGCAGATTGCGGTCATCACGGCGATTATTGCGACCGTCGGGGCAATTTTTTCTTATATGGGCGGCGCCACCCAGGCCAATGCCGGCCTGTATAAAAACAATGCCGCCATCAAGAAAACCGAAGCGTCCAACCAGTGGAATTTCTTCCAGGCCAAAAGTACCAAGCAGTCGCTGGCCGAGGTGTCGCGCGATTTAACGCTTCAGGACGCTGAAAAGACGAAGTACCAAGCCAAGATTGACCGCTACGAAAAAGAAAAAAACGAGATTAAGTTATCGGCCGAAAAACTGGAAGCCGAAGCCACAGGTTGGGATAAATCATCCGATGAGCAGATGCACCAGCACCATCGCTGGGCGCAGGCCACGACCATTTTGCAAGTGTCGATCGCCCTGGCAGCGATTGCCCTGCTCACGCGCAAAAAGTGGCTGGAGTACGGCATGTTCGCTCTGGCCGGTGCCGGTCTGATTGTTGGCGCACTTGCTGCGCTACATATTTAATAGCTAAATCTCTTTTATTTTAAAGGGCTTCGGCCACTTTTTATAGCCATCCATGAAGCTGTCGACCTGGAATGTGAACTCGCTTGCGGTACGGCTACCGCAAGTCCTGGATTGGCTGGTAGCCAACCCGGTCGACGCCCTGTGCTTGCAAGAGCTCAAGCTGAGCGATGCCAAGTTTCCCTCTGAAACCTTCCAGGCTGCCGGCTACCACAGCGCCGTTTTCGGCCAGAAAACGTACAACGGTGTGGCTATTCTGAGTCGCGCGCCAGCTCGGGATGTGGTGAAAAACATCACCGGATTCACCGACGAGCAGTCCCGCGTGATTGCCGCCACGCTCGACACGCCCGAAGGCTCAATTCGCGTGGTCAATGGCTACTTTGTCAATGGCCAGGCACCCGGTAGCGAAAAGTTTGCCTATAAGATGAATTGGTTGAGCGCCCTGAACCTGACCTTGCGCGACGAGCTTCAGACACACGATCAGCTGGTGCTGCTTGGTGATTTCAACATCACAGCCGACGATCGTGACAGCTACGATCCCGACGGTCTGCGGGAAACCATTCACCACACTACCGAAGAACGCCAGCAGTTCCAGGGGCTGATCGATCTGGGGCTGACGGACGCTTTCCGGCTTTTTGAGCAACCCGAGAAAAGTTACTCCTGGTGGGATTACCGCGAGATGGGTTACCGACGCAACCGCGGGCTGCGAATTGACCACATTTTGGTGAGCCAAGCGCTCAAGTGCAAGGTGTCAAGCTGCACCATTGACCGACTGCCGCGGAAAAACGAGCGGCCCAGCGACCACGCCCCGGTCACGGTCGTGTTATCCCCGTGACCTACTCGGGGAATTATTTGTAATTAAACTGCCGACACGTGACAGGTTGTTAACAGCTGTTAGGGCTTGCAATCTCTCCTGTCCACCGGAAAGGCAGATGACATGCACCAGACAATTTGGAAGGGGCCTACCCGACCATGACACGCCATGCTGGCTCAGCGCCGGAACGCTATAAGACGGGAAAAACCGGGCTGTCGACATTAGCCGTTGTCTCGCCAGCGTGCGCCCAGTACGTCGCACAGTAGGCTTTAAAGCGCGACACGATGCAGCCAAACAGTCACTCTGCTGCACCGCCCGCACGTGTTTTGATTGCAGAGGACAGTGGGGTCCAGGCATTCATGCTCCGTCACATCCTGGAAGAGCAAGGTCATCAGGTTAGTGTCGCCACCGATGGCAGAGCCGCGCTGGAGATGGCCCTTGAGCTGTTACCCACACTGGTGATCAGCGATGTCAACATGCCGCAGTTAAGTGGGTATGAACTGTGCCGGCAAATCAAGGCCACGCCCCAGCTTCACGACACGCCCGTGATTCTGGTCACCCAGCTGGCAGACCCCGATGACGTGCTGCAAGGCCTTAAAAGTGGTGCCGACAGTTTTGTCCTTAAACCGTACACCAGAGAGCACATGCTGGAGCAGGTTCGCCATGCGCTCAGCAATCAACAACCAGCCGATCCGACAGGATCCGGTTCGGAGGTCAAGATCTTTTTTCACGGCGAGGAGCATGGAATCAGCGCCGGCCGTGCACAAATTCTCAATCTGCTCATGTCAACCTACGAGGGCGCGGCGCAGCGCAATCAGGAACTTCAGAAAAGCCAGGAGCTTCTGGCCGCACGCACAGCAGAGCTGCTGGCGGCGAATCTTTTTCTTGACTCCATGATTGAGCACATTCCCACGCCGATCTACATCAAGGATGCAGACAACTTGCACTATGTGCGGGTCAATCGCGCGGAAGAGGAGTTAGTCGGTATTCCTAGAGAAAAGATGATTGGTAAAACCGCACATGAGGTTTTTGCCAAACACGAAGCAGACCTTCTGGTTGCCCAGGACCGCCGGGTGCTGGCAGTCGGAACGGTTCAAGAGATCCCGGAACATCCACTGTCTTTTCCTGGCAAGGGCGAGCGCCTGATGCACACCCGCAAAATACCGCTTTTTGGCGGCTCTAAGGCGACTCACATCCTGGGTATTTCGGAGGACGTCACGCAGCGCAAGCAGATGGAGCAAAAGATCCGCAGCC
This sequence comes from Polaromonas sp., assembly GCA_031419775.1. Lineage (GTDB taxonomy): Bacteria > Pseudomonadota > Gammaproteobacteria > Burkholderiales > Burkholderiaceae_C > Polaromonas. The sequence continues at coordinate 5,167 of JANOLL010000241.1, forward strand.
TCAATGCGGTATTGAAGGCGCGAGCAGAGGAATTGGAAGCGAGCAATGAAAGCCTGGAGAGTTTCACGGCTGCCGCGACGCATGACTTGCGTTCGCCGCTAGGCGTCATCGGCGGCTATGCGGGTCTGCTGGAAAGCCAATACGCCAGTCGCCTTGACGAAAAAGGATTGCGATACCTGTCAGCGATTCGCTCCAACATTCACAACATGTCCAAGCTCATAGAAGACCTGCTGGACTTCTCCAGACTGGGTTACGGTGAGGTCAGCAAAGCCGACCTGGATATGCAGAGCCTGGTACACCAGGTCATTGATGAGCTGCTCCATGGACAGGCCCAAGACAAAAAACCGAAATTTGAGATCGGCCTGCTGGTGCCGGCGCGGGCAGACAGGGCATTGCTGCGGCAAGTGTGGATCAATCTGATATCCAATGCCATCAAATACAGCAGCAAATCGACGAACCCGTTGATTCAGATTTCTGCTTGTCACGCAGGACCTGACACGGTTTATACCGTACGGGACAACGGTGCTGGCTTCGACATGGAGCACTACGACAAGCTCTTTGAAATGTTTCAGAGACTGCACACTGGTCACGAGTTTCATGGAACCGGCGTCGGCTTGCCAATCGTCCACCGAATCGTGACCCGGCACGGCGGTCGCGTCTGGGCCGAAGGCAAGGTGGGAGAAGGCGCGGTGTTTCATTTTTCTTTGCCAGCCTAGCCGCAGGACATGAGCTCCAACCCGGCTCCCCTGGGCGGTGGACCAATCCGTTCGTCTAATCGCCTGAATCAGGTGGCCCTGGCCATTCGGATCTCGTCGCTGACCGCGGTACTCGCAGGTCTGCTGGCCTTGGTTGGATGGATCGGCAAGATTCCACTTTTTAAAAGCGTGTTGAATGACGCTGTCGAGATGAAAGCCAACACCGCGCTGGGCTTGATTGTGGCGGGAGTAGCGCTGTGGATACTGCACTTGCAGCGTCCAGCAAACGCCCGCCGCGCGGGTCAGCTGATGTCCGTTGCAGTTGCCTTGTTGGGTCTGGCTACCTTGAGTCAATATCTGTTCGGCTGGCAGCTGAGCATTGACGAGCTGATAGTGCCAGACCTCCACGGTATTTATGCCAAGGCGCGCGGACGCATGTCGCCACACAGTGCGCTGGCTTTGATCGGTATCGGTACGTCACTGGCACTGGTGCCTTACGCTCATCGCCAGACCCCTGCATTGATTGCCGCTTGGTTCGCCTCCTGCGCCTTAGCCATCGCTTTGCTGTCCATACTTGGCTACATCTGGCGCATCAACGAACTCACCACCGATATCGTTCTTCCCCCCATGGCGCTCAACACGGCGCTGGTGCTGGTTTTTCTCGCCGCAGGTATCCTGCTGGCCATCCGCGAACGCAAGGAGATTCAGCACCCCTTGAGCGTGTCGATGAAAACAGTGGAAGGAAGGATCCTTGCAGGCTTCATCTTGTCTTTTCTGCTGCTGGCTTTGGGCGCTGGACTCACTTATCGGGCCACCATCGTTTTTACAAGCTCGGTCAAGTCGGTCAGCGACTCCCAGGGCGTTCGCAACGCGTTGAGCCAGCTCTATGCGTATTTGTCAGACGCGGGTCTGGCGCAGAGAAGCTACCTGATCACCGGCGAGGACGAGCAGCAAGTTCAGTACCGGCAGCAGTTGTCCATGGTCGACGCCCAGACCGAATGGCTACGGCGTCTGGTCGGAAATAACCAGCTGCAAAGGGACAACCTGAGGTCTCTCCAGCCGCTGGTTGACAGGGCCCGCGAGCTACTCGATCAGGGTATTGCGCTCTATCAAACCCAGGGGTTTGCTGCTGCCAAAAAACTGGTGGACAGCGGACAAGGCCAGCTTGCCATGGACGCCATCAGCTCGGTGATCCAACGCATGGATGCCATCGAGCAAGACTTGCTGGTCCAACGTGAATCTGAGTCGACGCGCTTCCAGCGCTACATGCTGTGGTCCATGATGTTGACCATTTTGGCGGGGGGAAGCATTTTTGCGGCCTTGTTTCGGGAAATTCACCGAGATATGTTGGCGCGACAGATCGCTAACCAGGCGCTGCTTGACGCCAAAAATGCCGCTGACCTCGCCAGACAGGAAGCCGACCGAACCAGCCACGCCAAAAGTACTTTTTTAGCCACGATGAGTCATGAGATTCGCACCCCCATGAACGGCGTCCTTGGCATGTTGGAAATTCTGAGTCTCACTCCGCTAAACGCCTCGCAAAAAGGAACGCTCGCACTGGTTCGCAGCTCTGGCAAATCCTTGATGCAAATTCTGGATGACATACTGGATTTCTCAAAAATTGAAGTGCAGAAGCTGGAGCTTCGCGCCGAGTTCACCAACTTGCGCGACTTGATGGAGGACGTCCACGCCTTGTACGCGGGCAATGCGAGAAGCAAAGGCCTGCAACTCGCATGTCATGTCGATGACCGGCTTGAGCGGGCTTTGATGGTGGATGCACTTCGACTTCGGCAAATACTCAACAACCTCGTTAGCAACGCCATTAAATTCACGGCCAGCGGTCAGGTTGAAGTTACTGCAGACCTGGTTGAACGCCAAGACAATGAGGAGCATGTCCGTTTCTGCGTGAAAGATACCGGAGTAGGTGTATCGCTCGAACATCAACTGCGTCTGTTTCTTCCGTTTTCGCAGGCTGATGCCACGACCAGTCATCACTATGGCGGAACAGGGCTGGGGCTGGCTATATGCCGGCGACTGGCAGATCTGATGGGAGGCTCCATCAGCATGGTCAGCGAACCCGGCAAAGGTACCACCATCATTGTCGATCTGACGCTGCCCGTGGCAGACCTCACCTTGCTTTCTGCGGTACAGCCCGCTGCGGCCGACGAGACCCTGTTTTCCAAAACCGGCACGAGCAGGATCGCGCCCAGCGTCGCCCAGGCTGAGGTCGAAGGCACGTTGATATTGCTGGCGGATGACCATCCGACCAATCGCACACTCTTGATGCACCAGCTGAATCTGCTGGGCTACGCTGCAGAAAGCGCCAGAACCGGAGTGGACGCCCTCAGGATGTGGGAGTCTGGCAGATTCGCACTTCTCCTGACCGACTGCAACATGCCTGAAATGGACGGCTACGAGCTTGCCAACGCCGTCAGGGCTCGCGAGAGCGCCGGGTCTATCAGAAGACACCCCATCATCGCCTGCACTGCCAACGCTTTTTTTGGTGGCAGCGAGATTTTTTCTCGCTCAGGTATGGACGACTGCCTGACCAAGCCGGTGGAGTTGAAGGCGTTGCAGGAAAAACTGGAACGCTGGCTACCTCTCGCCCGTGAGACCGACAAAAGTCCACAGCAGCGTGTTCCCGCAGTCACCCTCGGCAAGGCCATCCCGATCAACCATGCTGCCCTGGCCAGAGTGTCTGGAGGGGATGCCGCACTGGAACAGAACATTTTCAAGGAGTTTCAACGCGTCAATCACCAGGACGTTGCACAGCTGGAATTGGCTGTGCAGGCGGGGGATACGGCGCAAGTCACACGGCTGGCGCATCTGATCAAGGGAGCCTGCGCGATGGTCGGTGCGATGCACTTGGGCAGCTTGTGCGAACGGATGGAGCGGGGAAACCGCTCCAGTGACTGGACAGTGGTCACCGCCGCCATGCGCGAGTTTCACCACGAAGTGGCCAGCCTGGACAGCTACTTCGCCGAGTTCAAAGGCCGCGTTCCTGCCGAATGCCCGGACGATCGTACTGTCACGGCCTGAATCGAGGGTTTGGACGACCAGCTAAACGCCACCTGGGCAGCCTCACTCCAGGTTCAGCTCCTGGATCTTTCGTGTGATGGTATTGCGGCCAATACCGAGCTTTTGCGCAGCCTCGATACGACGGCCGCGGGTATTGAGCAGCGCCGTCTGGATCAGTTTGGACTCGAAGCGACGTGTGAGCACATCCCACACATCACTGCACCCGGTCGCAAGCAGGGCCTGTGCTTCAACTTCCAGACCGACTTCCCAGGCCTGGGCCGCTGCGGCTTCAGGCTTGGCTTGGTGGCTGCTCACCACGATGGCATCCGGCGCGGGGGCGGACACCGCCACACTTTCGCTAACCGGCGAGGCCTGCACGGCTGTGGGTTCCGCCCTGTCCACTGTGGGACGGACTTCAACAGCAGAGCCCGGCGACACCACCTTGCCAGCATCCGGCGTCACGCTCAGGACCTCTGGTGGCAAGTCTTTTGGCTCAATCACCTGGGCGGGTGCCATCACTGTCAGCCAGTGGCAAATGTTCTCCAGCTGGCGCACATTTCCGGGGAATCCAAATGTGCTGAGCCTTTGCAGTGCCGCGTCTGAAATTCGCTTGGGCTCCACACCCAGCCGCTGGGCACTTTGCTGCAGGAAATGGCGCGTCAAGGTGAAAACATCTTCACGGCGCTCGCGCAATGCCGGCAAGCGCAGACGAATCACGTTCAGGCGGTGGTACAGATCCTCGCGAAAAAATCCATCCTTGACGCGCTGCTCCAAATCCTGGTGCGTGGCGGCAATCACGCGCGGGTTGGCCTTGATGGCGTTGTGCCCACCAACCCGGTAAAAATGGCCGTCACTGAGTACCCGAAGCAAACGCGTCTGGAGGTCAAACGGCATGTCGCCGATTTCGTCCAGAAACAGCGTACCGCCCTCGGCTTGTTCAAAACGGCCTCGCCGCATGGTCTGGGCGCCTGTGAAGGCGCCGCGCTCATGGCCGAACAATTCGCTTTCCAGCAGGTCCTTGGGAATGGCGGCGGTATTGATGGCCACGAAAGGACCGTTGGCACGCGTTGAATGCTTGTGCAAGGCCTTGGCCACCAGCTCTTTACCGGAACCCGATTCGCCGGTGATCATCACGGTCACGTTACTCTGGCTCAAGCGCCCGATGGCTCGAAAGACGTCTTGCATCGCAGGTGCCTGACCCAGCATTTCAGGGGCGTTGGCCATGCGCTCTTCAGCAACTTCTTCGCGCTGGCTTTCTTCCACCGCGCGTCGAATCAGCTCAACAGCCTTCGGCAAGTCAAAGGGTTTTGGAAGGTATTCGAATGCGCCGCCCTGAAAGGCCGACACAGCGCTGTCGAGATCAGAAAACGCCGTCATGATGATGACGGGCAAGCCTGGCAACTTTTGCTTGACCTTGTCTAGCAAGTCCAGGCCAGAGCCACCGGGCATGCGGATGTCGCTTACCAGAATCTGCGGACCGTCATCTTCGCCCGCCGCTTCCAGCGCGGCCAATACCTCACGCGGATGGGTGAAGCTTCGGGTGGGAAGATCCTCACGCAACAGGGCTTTTTCCAGAACAAACCGGATGGACTGATCATCGTCAACGATCCAGATAGGTTTCATGCTTTGTCATCCCCGTGGGTACTACCCGATTTATTTATCATGCGTTGTCAGGGCGTCTGCATCAACACGGGACGGCTAGCTTCAAGGCAGTGGGATCAGGATCTTGAAATCTGTACGCCCCGGAACACTGTCGCACTCAATCAATCCATGATGCTGCTGGACAAAGGTTTGCGCCAATGTCAGCCCCAGCCCGGAACCGCCTTCCCGTCCCGATATCAGAGGATAGAAAATACGGTCTTTGATAGAGTCCGGCACGCCCGGTCCATTGTCTATGACATGCAATTCCAGTGCCAAGCGGTAGCGCTGCTTGCCGAAAGTTACCTGCCTGGCAATTCGGGTTCTGAAAGTGATCTCTGCGTCCCCTGCAGCCACACGCTCGGCCAGCGCCTGCGCAGCGTTGTGGGCAATATTGAGTACCGCCTGAATCAGCTGTTCGCGGTCACCGCGAAAGTCCGGAATCGAGGTGTCGTAGTCACGTATAAAGCGCAAACCCCGGGGAAACTCGGCGAGGATCAGCAGCCGGACCCGCTCGCAAACCTCATGCATGTTGACATCACCGACCAGATGCGGACGGCGATGTGGCGCCAGCAGGCGGTCCACCAGCGACTGGAGCCGGTCAGCCTCATGGATGATGACCTGGGTGTATTCCGTGAGCTCCTTGTCGATTTCCATCTGCAGCAGCTGGGCCGCACCGCGAATCCCGCCCAGTGGATTCTTGATTTCATGCGCCAAGTTGCGGATCAGCTCTTTGTTGGCCTGCGCCTGGTCCATCAGGCGCTCCTCGCGGTCCTGCTTGGCCTGTTGCTCCAGCGGCAGCAGTTCCACAATTGCCTCACCTGGCGTGTCGGTTTGCGCAACCACCACATGGACCGGTAGCGGCTCATGGTTCACGCGCTTGAGCCACGCGTCATAACGCAAGGCCGCAAACTCGTTGCTGCCTGCCCCTTCGAGCGCGTTTTGCAGGATGTGCGGCTCGGTAAAGCAGTCGGGAAGTTGCGAACCTTCAATGGTGCGGCGGGACGTACCCAGGGCGTCTTCGAGCGCGGCATTGGCAAACACCACCACACCATTGGTTTTGACGACCGCGACCAGGGTAGCGAGCAGATCAAACGAGAGGAAGCGAGGCGGACTGGTCGCGGGTCCGAGGGCCGCAGTGGGAAGTTTTTTCAAGCCCTCATTTTGCCTTCAAGCAGGCGCAACCAGCGCCATGGAAGGCGTTTTAATTACCGGCTGGCAGGCGGGCAATTTCGCGCTTGAGACCGGCAATGTCACTCTGATTGCGGGCTATACCTTCTTTGATCTCGGCCACCCGGTCTAGGTAGCGCTGGTAATTACGACTTTCGATGCCCTGCTTCTCAGGTTCACCGTTGTTGTATTCCTTTTGCTGCTCAGCCAGTCTGGCCTCTGCCTTCTTCAGTTCCGATTCGAGAATCCGGCGTGAATCGCTGTCACGAACCTTTTGTTCCGGGCTGCCATCGGTGCGTGTCGCAGAACCCGATGGGGCTGCTGCGGCCACCCGCACCGGAGACTTTTGCACGGCCGTCCCCTGAACCACCGTCACATTGCCGCCCTGGAGCAATTTGCAACCACGGGTTTGCGCCTCTTTGACATTGTTGATGTACTCGGCAGCGCCTGTGCCGACAGCTGTGCAGCGGTAGATGTCGGCAATAGCCGGTCCGGCCGGCACACACGACAGCGCTGCCAGCAAGATTGAAAAGCGGAAAAATAAAGTGGTCTGAGTCATGCGTCGCCTCGGGTGCCCTGAAAGTCTGACACGCTGACAGTATGCTGCAAAGCATCAAAAACGCCAAGCTGGAGGGTCATCAACGCACAGCGCATGAAAAAAGGACGGTTTGCACCGTCCTTTTTTTGCTACACAGATACCCTCAGTCGAGCATGCGAGAGGGGCGATATCCGCGCCCGTTTACAGCGAATAGTACATGTCGTATTCGACCGGATGCACCGCCATGCGAAAGCGCGTGACCTCCTGCATTTTCAATTCGATGTAGGCATCGATCATGGTGTCGGTGAACACGCCGCCCTTGGTCAGGAAGCCGCGGCCCTTGTCCAGATAGTCCAGCGCCTGGTCCAGGCTATGGCAAACGGTTGGGATTTTTGCGTCTTCTTCCGGTGGCAGATGGTAAAGATCTTTGGTGGCTGCTTCGCCAGGATGGATCTTGTTTTCCACGCCGTCGAGACCCGCCATCATTAAGGCCGAGAAAGCCAGATACGGGTTGGCCAGCGGATCGGGGAAACGCGCTTCGATGCGGCGCCCTTTGGGGTTGGCCACAAATGGAATGCGAATGGATGCAGACCGGTTTTTTGCCGAGTACGCCAGTTTGACCGGCGCTTCAAAACCAGGGACCAGGCGCTTGTAGCTGTTGGTGCCGGGGTTGGTAATGGCGTTCAAAGCACGGGCGTGCTTGATGATTCCGCCGATGTAGTACAGCGCAAAGTCCGACAGGCCCGCATAGCCGTCGCCGGCAAACAGGTTTTTGCCGTCTTTCCAGATCGACTGGTGCACGTGCATGCCGCTGCCGTTGTCGCCAACCAGTGGCTTGGGCATGAAGGTGGCGGTTTTGCCATAAGCATTGGCGACGTTGTGCACCACGTACTTGAGCAAAATGGTCCAGTCGGCGCGCTGCACCAGCGTGCTGAACTTGGTGCCGAGTTCGTTCTGGCCAGCGCCAGCGACTTCATGGTGGAACACTTCAACCGGAATGCCCAGCGATTCGAGGATCAAAGACATTTCAGCGCGCATGTCCTGCGTACTGTCAACCGGTGGCACCGGAAAGTAACCGCCCTTGACGGTGGGGCGATGTCCGCGGTTACCGCCTTCAAGTTTCTTGCCGGAGTTCCACGGTGCTTCGTATTCGTCGATTTCAAAGAACGCGCCCGACATTTCGTTGGCCCAGCGCACGCCGTCGAAAATGAAGAATTCAGGTTCAGGACCAAAGTAGGCGGTATCGCCCAGTCCGGAGGCCTTGAGATAGGACTCAGCGCGTCGGGCAATCGAGCGCGGGTCGCGGTCATAGGACTTGCCGTCGGTCGGGTCGAGCACGTCGCAGCTCAGGAAGAGAGTGGTCTCTTCATAAAACGGGTCAAGGTTGGCGGTGTTGGCATCAGGCATCAACAGCATGTCTGAAGCTTCAATACCCTTCCAGCCAGCGATGGAGGAACCATCAAAAGCGTGACCGGAAACGAACTTGTCCTCGTCAAAATGGGAAACCGGCACGGTCACATGCTGCTCTTTGCCCCGCGTGTCGGTAAAGCGGAAGTCAACAAACTTGACCTCGTTTTCCTTCACCATTTTCATGACGTC
>JANOLL010000242.1:0-5611 GCA_031419775.1 Polaromonas sp.
GGGTCAGGTCGACATGCTGGAAGAGCAAACCGAAGCGATGCAGGCTGCACCGCTGGTGGCCTAACGCCGGTCAATCAGCGCAAGGGGTTTTCCAGGCTGCCGATCCCGTCAATTTCTACCCGCACAACGTCTCCAGCCACCAGGTATTTGGGCGGCTTGAAGCCAATGCCCACGCCTACCGGCGTACCGGTTGCGATCACATCACCCGGGTAAAGCGTGATGCCTGCGGAAAGGGTTTCAATCAGCTTGGGAATATCAAAAATCAGGTCTTTGGTGGAAGCGTTCTGCCGCAGTTCACCATTGACGTAACAACGCACCATGGTATTGGTACCGTCACACTCGTCGGCACTGACCAGCCAGGGGCCCATCGGACAAAAAGTGTCGAACGACTTCCCCATGAACCACTGTTTATGGCGGCTCTGCCAGTCGCGCGCCGTCACGTCATTGATGATGGTGTAACCCCAGACATGCGCCATCGCGTCCTTGGCGGCAATGCCTTTTCCGCCGCGACCGATGATGACAGTCAGTTCGGCCTCATAGTCGATGGCGGTAGACACCTCAGCTGGCGGCATCGTGATGGCGGCTCCGGGGCCGACCACCGACTCCGGCACCTTGGTGAAGTAAATCGGGCAATCCGGAATGTCCTCTCCGGCTTTGGCGCTGCTGTCAAACCCGCTACCGGCAAACTCCCTGGCGTGGGCAAAGTAATTTTTGCCAACGCAAAAGATATTGCGGCGCGGCTTGGGCAAGGGTGCAGTCACCTGGACATCGGCCAATGCGATGGAGGACAGGCGGGGTGGCAAGCTTTCTCCGCGGGCCTGACGTTCGACGATACAAAGCGCTCCCATCTCGCGCTGCGCCGCCGGAAGATCAAAAGGCTCGATGAGCTGGAGATCTGCAGACACCAAGCCCACGCCCGGTTGACCATGGTGATGGAAGGCAACAATTTTCATAGAGCTGTTTCTCGTCTCATTGCCTCGGCTAAAGCCCAAGCTGGTTGGAGGATTAGGGAATGCGAGCGTCCCGCCTAAACGGCTAGATGTTAGCATGCAAACCATGATGTCAGGTCGCAGGACCGGCCAGCCCAACAGCCCACATTGAGACCACCATGAATCGCAGAACCACCCTTCAATCGGTATTGAAAACCGGACTTTTGGCCACCCTGTTAACTTGCCACATGGGCACTGTCCTGGCACAAAGCACGTGGCCGGCGCGCGCCATCACGATGATCGTGCCATTTCCGCCTGGCGGCTTGGCCGACCTGGTCGCGCGGCCCGTTGCAGAAGCCATGTCGCGCGAACTCGGGCAACCCGTGGTGATTGAAAACCGGCCTGGTGCGGGCGGCGGCATCGGCATGGGTGTAGCCGCCAAATCCAAGCCCGATGGCTACACCGTCCTGTTGGCTTTGTCGTCGCTGACAGTGATACCGGAAGCGGACGTGATACTGGCCCGCCCAGCCATGTTTGCATTGTCTGAGCTGCGTCCGATCGCCCGCTTCACGGCCGATCCAACGGTATTGGCCGTGCGCGCCGATTCGCCTTGGAAAACTGTTCAGCAGTTTGTCGATGATGCCAAGAAGCGTCCAGCCGCGATCAATTACGGCTCATCGGGCAATTACGGCACCATGCATGTGCCCATGGAAATCCTTTCGCAAAATGCCGGCGTGAAATTAACGCACATTCCATTTACGGGTGCCGGGCCGGCGGTGGTGGCGCTGTTGGGTGGTCAAATTGACGCGGTATCGTCGGGCCCTGCGACGGTCTTGCAGCAAGTCAAGGCGGGCAAGCTCAGGATTCTGGCCCACTGGGGGAGCGGACCGTTGGCCGCTCTTCCAGATGTTCCCAGCCTGAAAGAGTCCGGGTACAGCGCTGAATACGCACAGTGGTCTGGACTCTTTATTCCCAAAGACACGCCTGAGCCCATCGCCCAGAGATTGCGCGCCGCAGCCAAATTCGCAGCGCAGGATGCTAAAGTCAAAGAGGTGATTTTCAACGCTGGCAGCCCTGTCCTGTATCAGGATTCTCCAGATTTTGAGAAGTATGTTCAGCTCGACGCCACGCGCATGGCCGCTGTGGTCAAACGTATCGGGAAAGTGGAGTAATCGATGACGTTCAAAAAATCAGTCGCAGGTCTTTTGATGGGGCTGATGTCCATCGGGACATCGGCATGGCTCACTCCGGCGCAAGCTCAAACTTATCCTACCAAGCCGGTCAGGATCATTGTCCCCTTCGCGGCCGGTGGTCCTGCTGACAATTACGCACGCTTCGTGGCCAAGGGATTGCAAGATGCCATGGGTCAGTCTTTCGTGGTGGAAAACCGGCCGGGTGCCGGTTCGGTGATCGGTACGGATGCGGTGGCCAAATCTGCCGCAGACGGCTACACCTTGCTGATGATGTCCAACACCCACACCGTCAACGAAACGCTGGTGGCGGGCAAACCTTTTCAATTGATGCGCGACTTTGTGCCCATTGCCCCGGTCAACTATTCTGACTTGGTGCTGGTGGCCAACCCGGCCCTGCCGGTGTCCACTCTCAAAGAGCTGCTGGCTCAGGCCAAGGCCAGACCCGGAAAGATCAATTACGCTTCATCGGGAACAGGAACGCCGTATCACATGGCTGGTGAATTGTTCAAAAGCATGGCGGGCGTGTACCTGGTGCACATTCCCTACCGGGGCAGTTCGGGTGCGCGCACCGATGTCATCGGCGGGCAGGTCGAGGTGATGTTTGACGCTGTCACCACCATGGCAGAGCAGATCAAGGCCGGCAAGGTCAAAGCCATTGCGACCACCGGCAAGACCCGCTCGGACGTCCTGCCCGACGTGCCGACGGTCAGTGAAGCCGGCCTGCCGGGCTACGAAGCGACCATTTGGCTCGGCTTGATGGCGCCCAAGGGAACACCCAAAGAAATTGTCGACAAACTTAACGCAGCCGTGTCTAAAATTGCCAGCCAGCCAGATGTCAAACAGCTCTGGAACAAGCAGGGTGCCGCACCCATGGTCATGACGCCTGAAGTGTTTGACAAGTACATGCGCGACGACATTGCCAAGTGGGCACGGGTGATCAAGACCGCCAACATCAAAGCCGATTGAGTCGCGGGCCAACGCCCTTTTGTTGACCCACGCATTTCGGAACGTTCATGATGTCAGTTCAATTGCTCAGTGGCGGCGCCGCCCAGGGCCTGGTGACCCAGTTGGAAAGCCAGTTCAAGTCCAAGCATGGTCTAGCCATTGATGGCACTTTCAGCGCGGTAGGCGCCATGAGAGACAGCTTGCTGGGCGGCACAGCCTGTGACGCGATTATTCTGACCCAGGCATTGATCGACCAGCTGATGACCAGCGGTCATTTGGTAGCCGGAAGCGCGCATGTCGTGGGTGTGGTGAAGACAGGTGTAGCCGTTAAACACGGTCACCCCTCTCCGGACGTGAGCCATCCGGCTGCATTGAAGGCAGCGTTTCAGGCCGCGCACAGCATTTACTTTCCTGATCCGGTCAAGGCCACTGCCGGCATTCACGTGCTCAACGTGCTCAAACAACTGGGCCTGGATGTGGCGCTTGCAGACCGACTTCATACCTATCCCAACGGCGCCATGGCGATGAAGGCGATGTCGGAAAGCGACGAGATCGGGCTGATCGGAGCAACCCAAATCACAGAGATTTTGAATACGCCCGGCATCGATCTGGTCGCACCCCTGCCCAAAGAATTTGAGCTGGCAACGGTCTATGTTGCTGCCGTCAGCACCGGCGCAGCCCAGCGCCAAGCTGCCCATGACCTGATTGCCATGCTGGTCAGTCCGAGCACTGCTGCCTTGCGGCGTCGCTGCGGTTTTGAAGCCTGAGGCGGCAGTGAGCTGCTCAGGCTGATCTCAGGCCTTTTCCAGTAATCTATTGACCCGCTGCACGTAGGCAGCAGGGTCCTCTGGCAGGCCACCTTCAGCCAGCAAGGCCTGATCGAACAGGATGTGTGCCAGGTCATCGAAGTTGGCATCACCCTCCAGCTTTTTGACAAGCGGATGGTGTGCATTGACCTCCAGGATGGGTTTTAACTCGGGAACGGCCTGACCGGCCTGTTTGAGCATGCGGGCCAGCTGCGTCGACATGTCGCCGGCCTGCACCACCAGGCAGGCCGGCGAGTCGACCAGACGCGCCGTGGCGCGAACATCCGTAGCCTTGTCCTTTAACGCCTCCTTGAGCCGGTCGAGAACGGGCTTGAACTGGGTCTGGGCCTGCTCCGCTGCCTTTTTCTCCTCTTCGTCCTGCAGCTTGCCCAGATCAACCGCGCCCTTTGCAACCGACTGCAGTGGGGTGCCGTCAAATTCATGAAGATAGTTCAAAGCCCACTCGTCGACCCGGTCCGCCATGAGTAGCACTTCTATGCCCTTTTTACGGAAGATCTCCAGCTGAGGGCTGTTTTTGGCGGCGGCCAGGGTTTCTGCCGTGATGTAGAAAATCGAGTCCTGACCTTCCTTCATACGAGCTTTGTAGTCCGCGAAACTGACGGTGGCGGTGTCAGTAGTCGATGATGCAAAACGCAGCAGCTTTGCCAGCCTGTCACGGTTGGCAAAATCTTCACCCAGACCCTCTTTAAGTACGGCACCAAACTCTGTGTAGAAGCTCGCAAATTTATCTGCGTCGTTGGTAGCGAGGTCTTCAATCATGGCCAGCACCCGTTTGGTACAGCCCTCACGGATAGCTTTGACTGCGCGGCTCTCCTGCAAAAGCTCTCGCGACACATTGAGTGGCAAGTCAGCCGAGTCCACCACGCCCTTGACAAAACGCAGGTAGGTCGGCATTAGCGCCTGCGCGTCGTCCATGATGAATACGCGCTTGACATACAGCTTCACGCCTGCGGCCTTGTCCCGATTGAACATGTCCATCGGCGCTTTGGCAGGGATAAAAAGCAACTGTGTGTACTCGGTCGAACCCTCTACCCGATTGTGGGTGCTGGCCAGTGGCGCCTGGCTGTCGTAACTGAGTTGCATGTAAAACTCGTCGTACTGGTCCTGGGTAATGTCTAATATAGCGCGTGTCCAGAGCGCCGCAGCCTGGTTGACGGTTTCCCACTCGCCAGTCGGGACCATCGCACCGGGCTGATCGTTTTCTCCGTCCTTCCACTCTTCTTTCGCCATCAAGATGGGCAGCGAGATGTGGTCGGAGTATTTGCTGATGATGCTTTTGAGCTTGTACGCATTGAGGTACTCGGCGCATTCGTCTTTCAGGTGCAACGTGATGCTGGTGCCGCGCTCGGCCCGTTCAATTTCAGCAACCTCGAATTCACCGGTGCCATCGCTCGACCAGCGCACCCCTTGCGCCGTGCTCAAGCCGGCTCGCCGGCTTTCTACCGAGATACGGTCCGCCACGATAAATCCCGAATAAAATCCCACGCCAAATTGACCGATCAGCTGGGCATCGTTTTTCTGGTCCCCTGACAGTTTGGCCATGAAATCACGCGTGCCACTTTTGGCGATCGTGCCGAGGTTGTCAATCGCCTCTTGCTCGGACAGGCCGATGCCATTGTCTGCAATCGAGAGAGTTTTGGCGGCTTTGTCAAACGTGACACGCACCTTCAAGTCTGGGTCGGCTTCATAGAGTCCTGCATCATTGAGGGCTTCAAAT
>JANOLL010000243.1:0-4153 GCA_031419775.1 Polaromonas sp.
GACCTGGCTGCGACCCGGTTGATGGGAGACAGCATTTACGCCAACCCCATGCTGCTGGGCTATGCCTGGCAAAAAGGCTGGATTCCGTTGCAACTGGCGTCCATGCTGCGCGCCATTGAGCTCAATGCTGTGGCAGTGGACCAGAACAAAACCGCCTTTGCATGGGGCCGCCGGGCGGCGCACGATTGGCCCGCACTCGAAAAGCAGGTGGCCCCAGCTCAGGTGGTGGCCATGCCGACGCCGCGCGAAAGCGTCAACACCCTCATTGCGCGCCGAGTGGCGTTTTTGACCGAGTATCAGAATGCGGCGTACGCCCAAAGCTACGAGGCTTTTGTGCGCAAGGTGGAAAAAGCAGAGGCGGGCCTTGGCAAAACCGCCCTGACCCAAAACGTCGCCCGCTACCTGTTCAAACTGATGAGCTACAAGGACGAGTACGAAGTCGCCCGTCTGCACACCGACACTGGCTTTCTGGACAAGGTCAACGCCATGTTTGAGGGCGACTTCAAGCTCAACTACCACTTGGCCCCGCCGCTGCTTGCGAAGTCAAACGAGCGCGGCGAGTTGCAAAAGCAAAAGTTTGGCCCCTGGATGCTGACCGGCTTCCGGCTGCTGGCCCGGCTCAAATTTTTGCGCGGCACCGCGTGGGATGTGTTGGGTCGCAGCGCTGAACGGCAGATCGAGCGTGCGCTGCCTGGCCAATACACCGCGTCGATTGACACGCTGCTGGCATCATTGACACTCGAGAACCACGCGCTGGCGGTAGACATCGCGCGCATTCCTGAGCAGATCAAGGGCTATGGCCATGTCAAAGCGCGCAACCTTGACGCGGCCCGTTTGCAGTGGGCGGCCCTGATGAATGACTACGCGCAGACAGCTAGCCGTTCGCCATCCGTTGAAACAGCCCGCCGGGCAAGCGCGTGACGTGCCCGCCAAGCTCAAGTTCGAGCAGCTGGGCCTGAAGCTGCGGCGTGCTCAGCCCTGTTCTGGCCTGCAGCGCGTCAAGGCTGACCACGTCAAAACCCAGCGCTGACAGAAAGGCCGGGTCGCCGGGGATGTCCCCAGCAGGCGGCTGCGTATCGGGGGTGGGGTGGTCAACGCCACTTCTGAAGGGAAACCGTAACTCCTCCAGTACATCCTGCGCGGTTTCTACCAGTTTGGCGCCCTGCCTGATCAAGGCATGGCAACCGCGTGATTGCGGGGAGTGGATTGAGCCGGGGATGGCAAACACTTCCTTGCCCTGCTCTGCGGCCAGACGCGCCGTGATCAACGAACCCGACTGAAGCGCGGCTTCGACCACCAGAACTCCCTGTGACAAGCCCGAAATCAGGCGGTTGCGCTTGGGAAAATTAGCCGTCAGGGGCGGCGTGCCCAGCGGGTACTCACTGATGATCAGGCCCTGCTGAACCATCCGGTGTGCCAGTTCAAGGTGTTTTTTGGGGTAGACCCGGTCCAGTCCGGTTCCGACCACCGCGATGGTGCTGCAACCTGATGCGCCGCCCAGCAAGGCACCTTCGTGCGCCGCCCCATCAATGCCGAGCGCCAGGCCGGACACGATGCACAGTCCTTGCTCGGCAAAGGCCCGCGCGAATTGCTTGGCGTTGACCTCGCCCTGCGGGGTCGGGTTGCGGCTGCCGACCATGGCCAACCGCATAGGCACCGTGTTAGCTATATTATTTGTAGCTAGAGGTGATTGTTTTGCCTGGGCTCCCAGCATATAAAGCATCAAGGGGGGATCCTCGATGTCAAGCAGGCTGGCGGGGTAATCCGCGTCGCCAAGGCTGACGATGTGGCGGTCATTCCCCGCAGTCAGCCAGTCCAGGGTGGTTTGGAACTGGCCTGCCAGGGCGGCTGGCTCAGCGAGCACCGCGCGGCTGAGTTTGTCGGAGCCCAGCTGCCGGAGCGCCTCGGCACTTTGTTCAAAAATGGTGGGCGCAGAACCGAATGCAGCCAGCAGCTTGCGGGCAGTTTCGTTGCCGACCCCGGGCGTCAATGCCAGCCGCAGCCAGGCCCTGAGTTCAATCGGCTCCACGGGTCAGCAATCGAGGCAGGCTGAGGCGGGATCAGGCGGAACCGGGCCTCAGTTGGGATTCGCGAAACGGTCGCCAACCTTCACGCCATCGGTGATTTGCAGCACCAGGGCATAAGACAGTTGGTCAAAGGTGCGGAACACCATCATCAAACCGTTGCGTTCGTTGGGCAGCTTGACCTGTGGCCTGGCCGAGTCGGTGCGGTCCTGCAGGCGTTCGCCGTCTTTCAGGATGGCCATGACATGCCCACGCTCCAGTCCGTCCCGCGTGCCGCGATTCACGACGACTACCTGATTGGTCGACGCATAGGTGACGGCGCTTCCATAGACCGAGACAATCTGGCCAGAAATCGGGCTGCTCGGCGCACGGGGAACGTAGCTTTGCGACGCCCGCTCGGGTTCGGCCACCAGACGGTCGCCGACGCGCATTTCTTCCTTGGTGGCCACGATATCTATGGTGGCCGGCACAATTTCGTTTTGGGTCTTGCCGTTTTTGTCGGTCACCTCGCGGGTGGTTTCACCCCGAACCAGCTCGGCCTTGCCCACAAACTGGGCTTCGTAGCCCAAAATCGCGCCGGTGCTGGGGTCTTTCAGCGGCGTGGCGTTGCGAAAGACACGGTAGTCGTAGGGCTCGCCTTTGGCATCGCTGAGCGCTCTGCCGCTTGCGCCAGCAAAGGTTCCACGCGCGTAGGCGCGATCGCCGCGGCTGAGCAACACACGTCCTTCTTGCGCCGCGACGATCCGTGGTGCAGCAGCGAAGGCGGCGGCGTCGACGATCAGCGGTTCGGCCAGAAAGGGCTCGATCATGTTGGCCGCCAGGGTCGGAATCGAGGCGTCTGCCAGCGAGGTCGAGCGCGCCCGCGGCGATACCCGCACGGTGTCCGTCGGCGGACCGTCTCCCGCGCTGGCCTGGCACGTGCGCAGGATGGCGCGGCCGCTGGATTTGTCGAGGTAAAGCTGTTGTCCCGGGTAAATCCGGTGCGGATTGCGAATATCCTGCAAATTCATGCCCCACAGCTCTGGCCAGCGCCACGGGCTTTTCAAGAAAAGCCCGGAAATGGCCCAGAGCGTGTCGCCGCGTTTGACGTTGTAGCTGTCGGGCGCATTGGCCGACAGTTCTGACAGCGCGACGCCCGATTGCGCGACCTGGTCGGCCGTGGCCCGCTGCGTCGGGGTGATGGGGAAATTCTGCGCTTGCAGCCCCTGCGTGGCGCCCAACAGCAAGATGGCCATTGAAATACGGCTGATGTGACCAGAAATAACGTGCATCGTGAAAATTCCCCCGGGCTGACGTGACCCCTTTGCCTCTGGCGGGGGCCTTGTTTAATCTTGATAATCTACTGGCGATTCTCTACCTAAGCCCTTGATTAGGCAACGAAAAAGCCGTTTGACAAGGCCTTGCCCCGGGAAATGGGATCAAAATTTGCGAAAATAGCGACATCTGATGTCCTGCCCATGACCCAACTCACCATTCTTCGCTACCCCGACCCCCGCCTGCACACGGTTGCCAAACCGGTGGCGGCGTTTGACGCCCGCCTGCATACGCTGGTGGCGGACATGCTGGAAACCATGTACCAAGCCGATGGCATTGGATTGGCGGCGACGCAGGTGGATGTGCACGAGCGTTTGATTGTGATCGACGTGAGCCCGGACCGCGACCAGCCGCTGGTGTTGATCAACCCTGAAATTGTCTGGGCCAGCGAGGCGACCCAAGTCAACGACGAGGGTTGCCTGTCGGTACCGGGGATTTACGACGGCGTCGAACGCGCCAGCGCGGTCAAGGTGCAGGCGCTGGATGCGCACGGCAAGGTTCACGTGCATGAGTCTGAAGGTCTGCTGGCGGTGTGCATGCAGCACGAGATGGACCACCTGATCGGCAAGGTCTTCGTGCAGTACCTCTCGCCGCTCAAGCGCAACCGGATCAAGACCAAGATGATCAAGCAGCAAAAAGGCGATTAAGCTCGGCTGATGCGCCTTATTTTTGCTGGCACCCCTGAATTTGCCCGCGTCGCGCTCGACCGGTTGCACGCCGCCGGTTTTGAGATTCCCCTGGTGTTGACCCAGCCCGATCGACCTGCCGGTCGCGGTCTGAAGCTGCAGGCCTCCAGCGTCAAGCAATGGGCTGAA
>JANOLL010000244.1:0-2022 GCA_031419775.1 Polaromonas sp.
CGACGAGCGTGGGGGCCACTAATCACTGCGTTCTGGCAATCGCCATGCCGGTGATGTGCTTGGCGCCGGCTGCCCGCAACACGCTGGCAGCGGCGAAGAGCGAGGCACCGCTGGTCACCACATCATCGACCAGCACGACGCGGCGTCCCGACAACAGGTGTGCCCGCAGCGGGTCGATCTGGAAAGCACCCTGGACGTTGGCTAGGCGTGCCTCCCGGCTGAGCTCAGTCTGGGGACGGGTGTTTTTCACTCGCAGTAGCAGCCGGGCGTCCGGGGTGGCCTGGCAATTGGTCTGGGCCACGAGTGCGCTCGCCAGCTCCCAGGCCTGATTGAAGCCACGTGATTGCAGGCGTTCGGTGGACAAAGGCATGGGAATAATCAGGTCGGCTTTTTGCAAGCCATCCAGTTCCTGCCGCGTGCCGGGCGTCTGCAGCAACAGGTGGGCAAAAAAACTGGCCCAGCCCGGCCGTTCACCAAATTTGTAGCGCGCGATCAGCTCCGACCAGGGATAGCCGTAAGTCAGGGCTGCCAGGGTGGCGTCTAGTGGAGGAGGGTGACGGATGCAGTCCGTGCAAAGACTAAATGGCACATCCAGACTGTTCGGGACTCCGGGCGGCAGGGCTATCGCGCAGGCTCTGCAGCGCTGCAGTCGCGGCAAAAAGCGTGCAATGCAAGGGTCACACACTTGGCGCGCCGGCCAACTTCGGCACACCGCGCACTGACTGGTCAGGGCGGGCAGAGAACCCTTCAGGTCTGAGTATGTGGCGAGCAGGCGATTGAACACCGTGTCAATATACTCGCGTGGGATTCGCCTACACCTCGATTGGCTACACCTTTTCCTTCTTCATGAGCGACCCCCAACGCCCCCCAACTCTGGACCCGCCCGCCGTGGCCCGCTGGCAGCGCATGGCGCCCCTGGCTTCTCCCTGGCTGCACGAAGAAATTGCCAGCCGTATGCTGGACCGGCTGCAATGGATCCGTCTGCAGCCCAAGGCATGGGCCAACTGGGGCGCGGTACGCGGTGGAATCAAGGCGCATTTGCAGCTTGCCAGCCGGTATCCCGATGCAGAGTGTTTTATAGCTGAAGCCACCGCAAAAAGGACTTTGGACGCTATAAAGAAAATAGCATTTCCGTGGTGGCATCCGACCGGATGGCTTCGCCGAGCAGGCCGTTTTGAATCGCCGCCGCCGGCCAGCTTAGACATGTTGTGGGCCAATATGGCGCTACATGAGTCGGCTGACCCGCAGGGGCTGCTGGAGCGATGGCACCGGGCCTTGAAGGTTGACGGCTTCGTGATGTTTTCGTGCCTGGGGCCTGACACTGCTGTCGAACTTCGTGAGTTCTATCGTCAATGGGGTTGGCCACCGGCAGGCCACGACCTGACCGATATGCATGACTGGGGTGACATGCTGGTGCACGCTGGGTTTGCCGAACCCGTAATGGACATGGAGCGCATCACCCTGACTTATGACAGCCCGGCGCGCTTATTGCAGGAACTCCGGGAACAGGGGCGAAATTTTCATCCGGCCCGCTTTGCCGCGTTGCGAGGCCGACAGTGGCGCGCCCGGCTGGAAGAAGCTCTGGCAGCGCAATTGAAGAAGGGCGCGGACGGACGGCTGGCGCTGACCTTTGAAGTGATTTATGGGCACGCCCTCAAGCCGCAACCCAAAATCAGTGTCAGTGCGCGCAGCGCCGTATCGCTGGAGGACATGCGCAGCCTATTGAAAACTGGCGGCAGCGTGACCAGGACCTGAGCCGGCTCGGACCACTTACCCGCCGGCCGGATGCGGCGTCAAATAACCCCTTTTCCGGCTGCAGGCTTGCGCGCCGAATCAGGGCATGACCTCAGCAAACCTGGATATAATTTTTCTGTACTTTTCATGGGCATGTTCCCACGCCTCATGCGGACCCCGTTGGAGTTCGCATCCTTTGGGTGTCGTACCTTGTTTGATCCGAATCCTGCGCTCCGAACGCCAACCTTTCGATTTGCCAGCTCGCCCTCGGAAGATTCCCACGGCCTG
>JANOLL010000245.1:0-13853 GCA_031419775.1 Polaromonas sp.
GGGGCAGGCGCGCGGTACGCGCTCGGTGAAGCCGCAGTGGTGGCAGCGCAGCGTGCGGTCGATCTTGTGAAAAACGCGGTAGGCGCTGCAGTGCGGGCATTGACTTTTCCAGCCGCAGTCGTGGCAGGCCAGTACCGGGGCGTAGCCGCGCCGGTTCAAAAAAATCAATGATTGCTCGCCGCGTGCAATCCGTTCAGAAATGGCGTTGACCAGCGGCGGTGCGATCACGCAATGTTTGGGCTGGAGGTTCATGTCTATGCCTCTCACCCGCGGCAGGCCGCCGCGCTGGCTTACCGCTGGATCAGCCCCCGCCTCGGCACCGATCCGAAGCGCCATGGTTAGCAACTGGTATTTGCCGGTGAGGGTTGCCTGCCAGCTTTCCAGGGACGGTGTGGCCGACCCCAGCATGACCCGGCATGTCTGCATGGGGGCCGAGGCCGAGCTTTCCAGTCGGGCCCGGTACACCGCCAGATCGCGGGCGGAGTAGCGGGCTCCTTCCTGCTGCTTGTAGCTAGGATCGTGCTCTTCGTCGACCACAATCAGCCGCAGCTGCGGCAGCGACGCCAGCACCGCCATCCGCGTGCCCAGGACCAGCCTGGCATGACCGGAGTGCGCGGCGATCCAGCTTTTGAGCCGTTGCGCCGGCGTGAGGCCGCTGTGCAGCGACACCACGCGTTCCCTGCCCAAGTGCGCAAAGCGCGCTTCGAATCGAGCCTGTAGCTGGGGCGTCAGGTTGATCTCGGGCACCATCACCATTACCTGGGCGGTCGGGTCTTGCGCCAAGAGCCGGGCCGCGGCCTGCAAGTACACCTCGGTTTTGCCGCTGCCGGTTGCGCCAAACAGCAGTGCGGGCCGCGTATCGGCATAAAATTCGGCCAGAGCCTGCGTCTGTTGGTTGCTCAGTGCTATGGATTCAGGAGCGGCCGACGGGACACTCGAGTCGCTCTCGGACCGTTTCAGCCGGCGCGCCAGCTGCACAACCGTCATGTCCCTGAGTTGCGGCGGCAGCGCCGCCAGCGCCACCTCGCCCATGGAGCGTTGGTAGTAGCTGGCGGTAAAACTGACCAGGTTGCGCCAGGTGTCAGTCAGGGGTGCCAGGCCATCGAGCACGCTGGCAATCTGGCGGGTCTGCGTTTCCAGTAAACCGCCACTGTCAGATCGAAGCTCCCACACCACGCCCAGAACCTCGCGTTTGCCCAAAGGAACCCGCACCAGGGTGCCCGGGCTCAGTGCCGACTCACTGCTGTAGGTCAGGGGGCCCGCGACGGCGCTGTGGGCGGGGGTGGCCACCACCACATCGAGCCAGCAGCTCATGGAGACCATGCAGTTAGCGGCATTTCTTCAAATTCACATACAAAGAAGGGGCTAAGTGCTTGATTTGATGGGTCTTTACAGATCTTCACGATTTCTGTGGATAACTTTGTTGATAGATTGTCCTTGCCGCCTCCGAAGCCTTGAAAATCAAGGCTTTGATTAAATTGCCCGGAAAAAAAGCAATTTAAAGAAGCTATATGAATCAAGGACTTAGAGCCGCTATGGCTTTGATAGCGTGTGCTGGATCACAAAGGATGTCTTGCCGCAACGCAACACAAATTTTGTGCATAAGTCAACCACTGCGACGCCCCTTTTTGTGTTATCGGTACTTGCCATCTCGCCTAGCGCTGCCCAGCTGCTGGATGGCGCGTCGGCCGGCTAGGCCACGCCCTGCCGCATTTTTCGGGAATGGGCATGCACCGCACGGACCAGCACAGCGACGCTTTCTGGCGGCGTGTGTTGGCTGATGCCATGGCCAAGATTGAAAATATGCGTAGGTCCGGGCTGCCCGGTGTCGGTATGCGGCGCGCCGAAGCTGTTGAGCACATGCAGCGCTTCCGCTTCAATCTGGGCGGGATCCGCGAACAGCACATTGGGGTCGAGATTGCCCTGCAGCGCCTTGGGGTGCGGTCCGTGCTCTCCGACACGGGCGCGCGCCTGACCCAGGTTGACGGTCCAGTCCAGCCCCAGCACCTCGCAGTCCAGCCGGCCCATGGCTTCCAGCCAGAGGCCGCCGCCTTTGGTGAACACCAGTCGCGGAATCGTCACGCCCTCGTGCTCACGTTTGAGTTGTGCCAGAACGCGCCGGGTGTACACCAGACTGAATTCATGAAAAGCGGCATCGGACAGCACGCCGCCCCAGCTGTCAAAAATCATCACCGCCTGGGCGCCAGCTTCGATTTGGCTGTTCAGGTACAGCGCCACCGCGTCGGCGTTGATGGCCAGCATCTTGTGCAGCAGGTCGGGGCGCTGGTACAGCATGGTCTTGACCAACCGGTAGTCGTCCGATCCGGCCCCTTCAACCATATAGCAGGCCAGCGTCCAGGGGCTGCCTGAAAAACCAATCAGTGGCACCCGGCCATTGAGCGCTTTGCGAATCGACGTGACCGCGTCGAACACATAGCGCAGCTTGGCCATGTCGGGCACTTCGAGTTTGGCCACGGCCGCTTCGTCGCGTACCGGGTGGGCAAACTTGGGACCTTCCCCCAGTGCAAACGACAGGCCCAGCCCCATCGCGTCAGGGACGGTGAGAATATCGCTGAACAGGATGGCGGCATCCAGCGGATAGCGCTCCAGCGGCTGCAGGGTGACTTCTGTCGCGAAGTCGGTGTTGGTAGCCAGCCCCATGAAGCTGCCAGACTGGGCCCGCGTGGCCCGGTATTCAGGCAGGTAGCGGCCGGCCTGGCGCATTAGCCAGATCGGCGTGTGGTCGGTGGCCTGGCGCAGGCAGGCGCGCAGAAAGGAATCGTTCTGAAGAGGTGCAAACATGCCGATATTGTCTCAGTTGTAAGCCATGCCGCCTACCGCGCGAGCTTTGACGCACGGGTGGCTGGTCGCGGCCGTGATTCGGCCGTACCATGTGGTTTTGAGCCGTTGAGATGCGAACCAGGAGACCTGCCATGCGCATGAATGACCAGGAATATTTCCGCAGCTGTATTTCCAAAGAGCGCCACCTGGCGCAACTGTTGGGCCATCACCAGATCGAGGAGTGCTACGAGAGCGCCGGCACGCTGTGGGATCAGGCTCAGGCGCTGCCGAAATGGACGCGCGACTGGCAAGCCTGCGGACCGCTGATGGTGGCCCACAGCATTTCAGTGGTGTTCGGTTGTGAGCCGGGCCAGCCGGGTCGGCCTTTTGCCAGAATGGGCAGCACAGTGGTCTACCTCTCAGACCATCCCACTGCGGACCGGGCCGTGATGTACGGTGTGGTCAAGGAACTCATTTTTATGCTGGAGCATGCCCACACTGCTAAAGCTGGCAGGCCAGCTGTGGCGTCTGCGGCGTCTGTGGCCCCCTAGCGCCGCGGGAGCGGCTCAGCGCGCGCTCAACGGACTGGTAAAAACTGCAAGAAAGTGCCACCCAGAAGGTTCTGGACGTAGGTGATGACGGCGCGGCGGTTTTTTTCTATCAGGACCACGGCAAGCAGGTCGAGCCGCCCAATCATCTTGCCAAACTCGCGTTCAAAACTCAGGTTGCGATCCCGCTCGGATATTTCGTCGGCCAGCAGCAGCGGCTGGCCTGTGGCGTGGCGGCGGCTGGACAGCAGCCACACGGCAATCTCGATGTTGCGGGCGGCGTTGTAGAGGTACTGGGCATCGAGCGAATCGGTCAGATAAAAACTGGTTTTACCGCCGTGTGCGGTGACCAGCATGTCGGCCAAGGCATAAATGAAGCCGGCAACCCTGTCTCCCCTGAAGTCCGGACTCAGCGTCCATGACAAGGCGACAACGTCACGCTTGCCCTGCAGCTCGGGCCAGGCGCTACGGCTATCGATGGCCTGGCGCAACTGGGCCAGCGCGTCCTCGCGGCTGGTGCTGCTGGTTTTTCGCCACTCCTGCGGATTGCGCCGGTAAAGTTTGTCGCCCAGGCGCAGCAGGCTTTCAAGGTTGTCGCGCATGCCCAGCGTGG
This sequence comes from Polaromonas sp., assembly GCA_031419775.1. Classification (GTDB taxonomy): domain Bacteria; phylum Pseudomonadota; class Gammaproteobacteria; order Burkholderiales; family Burkholderiaceae_C; genus Polaromonas. Next base: position 3,943 of record JANOLL010000245.1, read on the forward strand.
CTATGCGGTTGACGTCAGATTGGACCAGTTCGGATGAGGCGAGCGGGGTAGACGTCACCTGACCTCGCGACATCGGTGCGGGCGGGCTTGCACATCCGCTGGGCAGCCAAGCCAGGCCGGCCGCGATCAGGCTGAGGACGAGCGCATACCGCCCGGATGCGCGACATTCAGTCAAATGGCACCGCACTAGGCCTGACTGTGTACCAGCCCGAGCGAGCGCATGACCCGGTGGTCGATCTTGATGCAATGGTCCTGCACCACCAGCATACCGGCGGCCTGGGCTTTGGCTGCTGCGTCGGCATGTGTGATGCCGAGTTGCATCCAGACGCCTTTGGCGCCGATGGCAATTGCTTCGTCGACAACCGGCGGAATGTCCTCACTGTTACGAAAGCAATTCACCAGGTCGATTTTTTCGTGTTGGGCCGCTTCGGTGAGCGTGGCGTAAGCCTTTTCTCCGAGTACGTCAGATTCGTGCGGATTGACGGGAATGATGCGGTAACCATTGGCCTGCATGTAACGCGCCACATCAAAACTGGCGCGGTGCGGCTTGGGTGACAGGCCCACGACGGCTATGGTGCGCTGGTGGTTAAGAATTTGCACGATCCGTTCATCAAGCGTCATGGATGCCTTCATTTCAGGTCTTGTATTTCACCGAACAACCATACGCCCGACTCGACGCGACGCTGATCACTTTGCCACTCAGCGATTCGCTCAGGCCCTGCCGCACATAGTTGGTGGCGGTTTTGATGTCGTCGGTTCGCGCAGAAGCGATGCTGTCGATGGCACCAGCATAAATCAGTGTGCCCTGGGGGCTGATGATGTACATGTGGGGCGTGGTTTTGGCACCGTAAAGCTGGCCGATTTTGCCGGATTCATCCATCAGGGTCGCGCTGGGGCTGGCTTGCTTGTCGCTTAACCACGCTGCCAGTTTGGCAGGCGGCAAATAGTCGGCGCTCTGGCTTTCAGTCGAGTTGATGGCCAGCCAGACCACGCCCTTCGCGGTGTACTCCTTCTGCAGGCTCTGCATGTTGCCAGAGTAGTGCTTGCGCACAAACGGGCAGCCGGGGTTGGTCCACTCCAGCACCACCAGCTTGCCTTTGTGGTCAGCCAGCCGGTGCGGTTTTCCAGCGGTATCCAGCGCCGAAAAATCAGGCGCGTTCTGGCCCAGATTGGCTGATGTGGCCTGCGCCAGCGCCAGGCCGGGGGCGAGCGAAGACAGCAGCAAAGAAGACGAAAAGACGCGACGGTTCAGCAAGCTATCCCGCATGGTGTGAACTCCATTAAAAGTTAAACACTTACAGTTTGGCCAGTTCGGCCCGCACATCCTCGACCGACAGAACTTCTGATAACACCACCGGGCGATGGCCCGGCTTGTAAATCACATAGACCGGTACGCCACTGCGTCCCAGGCTGCTCAGTGCCGCCGTCACGGCCGGATCGCGGCGGGTCCAGTCGGCGCGCAACAAGACAACTTTTTTGGCAGCGATGTCGGCCAGCACCGAGGCATCGGACAGCGTGGTTTTCTTGTTGTACTGGCAGGTCACGCACCAGGCGGCGGTGAAGTCGACAAACACACTCTGGCCCTGGGCGGTGAGTTGGTCGACCCGGCCCGGCTCCCAGGCTTGCCAGCCCTGCGCGCCATCGGCCAATTGCCCTGCAACCTGCTCCTTATCCTGTATTTTTGTAAGGTTTGGCCCGCTAGCCCATACAAACAGGGCACTAAAAGCTATTGAAAATGTAGCTATGACGGTGCGTGTCCGGCCCTTCAAGGTGAACGCCCAGACGCTCAGCGACAGCAAGACCAGCAGGCCCAGCAAGGTGCCCGCGCCATCTATGCCGCTTTGCTGGCCAAGCACCCACACCAACCAGGCTACGGTGGCAAACATCGGAAACGCCATCAGTTGTTTGAAGGTCACCATCCACGCGCCGGGTCGCGGCAGCAGCTTGGCAATGCCCGGTACCACGCTGGCCGCCAGGTAGGGCAGCGCCATGCCGACGCCGATGGCGCCAAACACCGTCAGCGCCTGCGCGGCGGGCAATCCAATGGCATAACCAAGCGAGGCGCCCATGAAAGGTGCGGTGCACGGCGAGGCGACGGCGGTGGCCAGCACACCCGATAAAAAGGAGTCAATCGTGGGGTTTTGGGCCTGCAGATTGACCAGGCGGCGCGGTAAAAAATAGCCCCATTCAAACAGACCCGCCAGGTTCAGGCCCAGTAGCGTGAACAGGAGCGCCAGCCCCGCGACAACCGCGGGGCTTTGCAACTGAAAGCCCCAGCCCAATTGCTCACCTGCCGCGCGGAGCGTCAACAGCAGGGCGCCGAGCGCCATGAAGGACAGCACCACACCCAGCGTGTAGGCCAGACCGGTGCTGACACGCGCCGACCGGTCGGTAACTTTCACAAAACCGACAACCTTGATCGCCAGAACCGGAAACACGCAGGGCATCAGATTGAGGATCATGCCGCCCACCAGAGCGCCCAACAGCGCGGCCCACCACCCAATAGGCGAGGTGACGCTCTGACCGGACTGAATCGGCAAGGCACCGGCGCTGGCGTTGGCCTTGAGCGACGCTTCTAGCGCGGGCGGTACCTGGGCGACTGCAGCCACGGCAGGCCAGCTGCCCTGGACCGGCGCCTCGATGCGATACGCCGTACTGTCCACGGCCACCACCACTGGAAGGATTACGGGACTCTCGGTACGCAGCGGGGACAGGGGCACCTGCGCCGTCCAAACCGGGCCCTGCCAAGCCTGTTGCCAGGTCGCAGCAGGCTCGATCACGCTGCCGGTTTCAGGAAAAAACGCCAGCGTCTTGCCCGTCAAGGCTGCCGGCAACCCGCTCAAGCTCACCTTGAGGGACTTCCCGCTGACTTCAATCTGGCTGTTGCCGGGTGGCAAAGCTTGCGGTGCGGCAGCAAACGCTGCCTGAAAGGCGCTGCCACTGAGGGCTGAGGAACTCGTCGCCGGGAGGGTCAGCGAAAACGTGCCCTCCTGCGGAATACATTCCTTCTTGCACACCAGCCAGGCAGCCTTAAGCTGGACGTCCAGCCGGTCGCGATTGAATTCCGAGGTCACGGTCAGGGGCACCGGCAGCAGAACGGTATTTTCATAGCCGTAGTTGGCCAGGGTGCCTATGGGAATCTTTTTGGGTGTCGGCCAGGCGATAGCCCCGGCCGTGATGCCACTAGGCAATTGCCAGTCCAGCACAGTCGGCAGCCCCGAATCACCGGCATTTTTCCAGTAGGTGTGCCACTCTGGCTGGTGCTTCAACTCCAGGCCCAGCCAGACCTGCTTGCCTGGCCCCACGCCATCGGGCGCCCACGCCAGCAGCTCTGCCCGCACCTGATCGGTGGTGACAACCGGACCTTTGGCCGCCCCCGTGCCTAACTGTAGAACAGAGGCATTTTGAGCTTTTGCACCCGTATTACTTAGGCCAATCGCTATAAAAAACAGAGCAAACAAAATGACGGAGAAAGGGCGCTTGAAGGACATGGTGACAGTGTGAGCAGGCGATAAACGCATTAGTTCCGGCGGTTTGGTGGCCCTGGGTGTTCCGGGCAAGGCGCGCTGATTGCCAGTTAGTCTGGTTACGGCGGCGATTATTACAGTCGAGCAGCCTGACCGGATAATGCGGACATGCCACGACATATCAGCCTGGTCGCCCCTGTTGTGCTGGCGACCCTCAACGCGAAATACATTCACGCGTCGCTGGGCTTGCGTTGTCTGCTCGCCAACATGGATCGGCATGGCGGAACCGGCCTGCGGGCACAGACCCAGCTGCGCGAATTCGTTATCGCGCAGCGGCCCCTGCAAATTGTTGAAGACTTGCTGGCGCTGGAGCCAAAAGTGATCGGGCTGGGGGTGTACATCTGGAATGTGCTGGAGACCACCCAGGTGGTGCGCCTGCTCAAGACCATCAGGCCCGACATCAAGATCATTCTGGGCGGGCCGGAGGTGAGTTTTGAGACCGACAGTCAGGAGATCTGCCGTCTGGCTGACCACATCGTTACCGGCTGGGGTGATGTGAGCTTTCCCAAGCTTTGCCGAGCCCTGCTGGACGGTCCGAAACCGCTGATGAAAGTGATCGCGGGGGAACAGCCTCCACTGGCCGACTTGGCTCTGCCTTACCGCGACTACACCGATGAAGATCTGGCTAAACGCTTGCTCTATGTCGAAGCCTCGCGTGGTTGCCCCTTCAAGTGCGAGTTTTGCCTGAGCTCGCTCGATAAAACCGCCTGGGCGTTCGAGCTGGACCGCTTCATGGCCGAGATGGATACGCTTTACCAGCGCGGCGCGCGCAACTTCAAGTTTGTGGATCGCACCTTTAATTTAAAGGTCGATTTTTCGGCGCGCATTCTGCAGTTTTTTCTCGACCGGATGAAAGACCAGGCCGGCGCAGTGCTTGCCGCACCCGATCTGTTCGTGCATTTTGAAGTCGTGCCCGACAGCCTGCCGGACCGGCTAAAAACCTTGATCGCACAGTTCCCGCCGGGATCACTCCAGTTTGAAGTCGGCATTCAGAGTTTCAACCCCGAGGTGCAGCAACGCATTTCGCGCAAGCAGGACAACGCCAAAACCGCTGAAAATCTGCGCTGGCTGGTCCAGCACAGCCATGCCCATGTGCACGCCGACCTGATTTTTGGCCTGCCCGGTGAAACGCTGCAAAGTTTTGCCGACGGTTTTGACCAGCTCTACGCCCTGGCGCCCCATGAAATCCAGTTTGGTATCTTGAAGCGCCTGCGCGGCACGCCGATTAGCCGCCACACAGCAGACTTTGCGATGGTCTACGACCCCCAAGCGCCTTACACGATTCTGCAAAACTCGACCATAGACTTTGCCATCCTGCAGCGCATCAAGCGTTTTGCGCGCTACTGGGAGATGCTGGCCAATTCGGGGCGATTTGCCGCCGGCCTCAGGCTGCTTTTGCGGCCGGGTTCAGCCTTCGGGCACTTTCTGGCGTTCAGCGACTGGCTCTGGCAAACCACCGGCAAAACCCACGAATTTGCGCTGGAAAAACTGGTGGATCTGTTGTTCCATCATCTCACCACGTCTCGCGGTCTCGCTGCGGGCGAGGTGCGCTCTGCCTTGCTGGCCGATTACCGCGCCAGTGGCGCGCGCGGCCGGCCGCGATGCTTGGCCGACTTGCTAGGCGCCGATCGGGTAGCCTTGCCCGGCCCGTCGGCCAAACCTCTGCTCGAGCGCCAAAGCCGGCATCTGAACCAAACTCCCGTTCAGCGGGCGCACCGGGATGCGATTCAGAAGGCCGCAGCGGCGGCCTGATCGCTGGCGTTCAAGTTGACTCAAAATACGTTTATGCAACCTGCGTCACCGCCTGCCCGCTCCCCGTCTCGCTTCTGGGCTGATCTTAAAAGCCCTGACTTTGCGGGACTTGATTTGCCGCGCTGCATTGCGGTGCTGCCGGTGGCCGCCACCGAGCAGCATGGCCCGCATTTGCCGCTCAATGTCGATGCCGCACTGGTTGATGGCGTGGTGGCGGCTGCCCTGCCACACCTGCCGTTACCCTTGCCGGTGCTGTTTTTGCCGACTCAGGCAGTGGGCTTGAGCCCCGAGCACATGGCTTTTGCCGGTACCCTGACGCTCAAGGCCGAAACCGTCATTCGGCTGTGGACCGAACTGGCGGAGTCGGTGGCCCGCACCGGAGTCAAAAAACTCGTATTGCTCAATGCCCACGGAGGCCAGGTCGGCCTGCTGGATGTGGTGGCGCGTGATTTGCGCGCCCGGCTGGGCATGCTGGTTTACAGCGTGAACTGGTTCAATCTGCCGCTCACCAGCGAAACAGGCGAGACTTTGTCGGCCTTGTTCAGCGACGATGAACACCGGTTTGGCATTCATGCCGGCGACATTGAAACCTCGATGATGCTCGCGCTTCAGCCGGAGCGGGTGGACATGAGCAAGGCGCAGCACTTCCATTCAAGCTCGCAGGACCGCGCCGCAAAGTTTGCGATTCTCGGTGATGGCAAAAGCGCCAAGCTCGGCTGGCAAATGCAGGACTACAACCCGCACGGCGCGGTGGGCAACGCCGCAGCGGCGACGGCAGCCAAGGGGAGAGCCTTGCTGCAGGCGGCCGGTCGACGTCTGGCTCAGGTGCTGGTAGAGATCGACCAGTTGCCGGCCGACACCTTGCGCGAGGCGACTGGTCTGTAGCCCTGCCTGATTGAGCGCAACTTGGTCGATGTAGCCTTGACGCTGGACTGACACACTCCCGCATAACCCGCCGACAGCATCCGAACCGGTTGGCTCGCATAATATTTTCACGACCTGCTGCGGTGTAGGGTGTCATGAAAGGATTTCATATGATGGATCGGATCAGGTTTTTCCCGAGCGGCTCGCTGCTAGCCGGTGTCGTGCTGCTGGGCAGTCTCGTCGCTTGTGGCGACACAGCCAAGTTGCCGCCGCAGGCCGGAATGGGGGCCAGTCCTGTGCTTCCCCCGCCGACCAAGAGTTTGATTCCAACGGTGAACATTGCGCCCGCCAAGGGCTGGCCTGAGGGCAAGCTGCCAACGCCCATGGCCGGACTCGCCGTCAACGCTCTGGCCTCAGGGTTGGACCATCCGCGCTGGGTCTATGTTCTGCCCAATGGGGACGTTTTGGTGGCCGAAAGCAATGCGCCGCCCAAGCCGGAGGATGGCAAGGGCATTCGGGGCATGGTCATGAAATGGGTGATGGGACGGGCCGGCGCCGGAGTGCCATCCGCCAACCGAATCACCCTGCTGCGGGACAGCGATGGGGATGGAAAGGCTGAATTGAAGACGGTGTTTTTACAAAACCTTCACTCGCCATTTGGCATGGCGCTGGTTGGCGAGGATTTTTATGTGGCCAATGCCGACGCCGTGGTCAAGTTCCCTTATCAGGCGGGACAAACCCGCATCACCGCCGCGCCGATCAAGGTGGTGGATCTTCCAGCCGGCATCAATCACCACTGGACCAAAAACCTGATTCCCAGCGCCGATGGCAGCAAGCTGTATGTGACAGTGGGCTCCAACAGCAACGTGGGCGAACGCGGCATGGCCGCTGAAGAAGGCCGCGCGGCAATTTGGGAAGTAGACGCCAAAACCGGCTCGCACCGCATCTTTGCTTCGGGCCTACGCAACCCAAATGGCATGGGCTGGTCACCTGAAAGCGGCGCGCTTTGGACCGTGGTGAACGAGCGCGACGAGCTCGGCAGCGACCTGGTGCCTGACTACCTGACATCGGTCAAGGACGGCGCTTTCTATGGCTGGCCCTATAGCTACTTCGGGCAAAACGTCGATGTCCGGGTTCAGCCGCCGCGGCCGGATCTGGTCGCCAAAGCGCTTTCGCCCGACTATGCGCTGGGATCCCATGTGGCGCCTTTGGGCATGACGTTTTCTTCCGGCAATGCCTTGCCGCCCGCCTTGTCCAGTGGCGTCTTTGTCGGTGAGCACGGCTCGTGGAACCGGATTCCGCACAGTGGCTATAAAGTCGTGTTTGTGCCGTTTTCCAAGGGCCAGCCCCAGGGTTTGCCTGTGGATGTCTTGACCGGGTTTTTAAACCCGGAGGGCCAAGCTTATGGCCGGCCGGTCGGCGTGGCCATGGATAAACGCGGGGCTTTGCTGGTGGCCGACGATGTGGGCAACGTGATCTGGCGGGTCAGCGCTGCGCCTGCAAAGTGACACGCTGCGGGGCTGCTACGCAAAAGTGATCCAGTCCGCGTACTCGGGCGCCTCCAGATGCGGTAGGGTGTTGAAAGTTGTGAGCATGTGGCGCTTGGGCGTGAAAGCCATTTCAGTCACTGATGCATTGCGAATGCGCAAGTTCAGCTCGATCGTGGCTGCCGGGCTGCATTCCAGCACCTGTGCCACAGCGGTAGAGATAGGTCCACCGCTAGACACCAGCAACACGTTGCCGACATAGCGGGTTCTGACCAGATCCAGCGCCGCCGCGACGCCAGCGACAAAGTCGCGGTAGGCGGGCACACCCGTCGGTCGGGTCGTACCCGCCATCCACTGCCCCAGTCCGCGCTTCAATAGTCGGAAATAGTCGCGGTAAAAATCGGGTGAGTTAGGTTTATCGAGCGGGTCGGGATGAACAGAGGCGATCAGCGCTTGGCTGTCGTATTCGTTCAACCCCGGCCAAGTCATCGCTTGGGGCTCCACGCCCATGCCGCTGCAAACTCCCAAATAGGTTTGAAGCTGGCGATTGAGGGTGCCGGTGAGAGCGGCCTCAAATGTGACGCCCTTTTGCCGGAAGTATTTGCCCAGGCGCACAGATTGCCTGCGTCCCAAATCGCTCAGCTGGTCGTAATCGTCTGCGCCAAATGAGGCCTGGCCATGACGCACAAGGTACAGGGTTCCCATGGCGCCGGGATCATCCTCTCAAGATGATGCTGCGAGCCGTCGGGTTGAATGGCCCGCTCATGACAAGCTCATGTCCAGTACGCCCTTGCTGTTGGGCCGGGCACTCAGCTGTGCAAACCAGCGTTCGACGTGGGGGCGTCTCTGGCGTGGCTGGATCAGGCCCAACCAGCGGTGGGCTTCGCAGGCCAGCGGAATATCGGCTATGGTCAGGCGTTCGCCGACCATGAAGCTTCGCTCCGACAGGTGGTCATCGAGCATGGCCATCAACGATTCCACCTGAGTGTTGGACTCGGCGATCACGGCGTGGTTTCGCTGCTCGGGCGCGACCCTTATCAGTTGCCAGAAACCGGGACGGCTGGCTGGGTTGAGCGTGGTTTGTTGCCAATCCATCCAGCGCTCCGCTTCAAAACGCTCGTGCAGGTCCTCAGGGTAGAGCTTGCCGGGTGAGTGCTTGGCACACAGGTAGCGAACAATGGTGTTGCTCTCCCACAGGACATAGCCGTCGTCTTCAATCACCGGTACGGTTGAATTGGGATTGAGTTGCATGTACTCCGGCGTCTTGACCACGCCAAATGCGCCACCGGCTTCCGTCCGTTGAAAATCCAGCCCCAGCTCTTGCGCCGTCCAGACAACTTTTTTGACATTGATGGAGCTCATGCGGCCCCAGATGTGCAGCCCGGTCGGGGAAGGCTTGTGCGGTTTGTTCATGGCAAAGACATCCTGTCGCTAGTTTCCTTGCTGTGCCTGTCCGATCGGCATTTTTTTGCCGATCAATACGGTCGCCATGACGGCCAGGCCAAACCCGAGCGTCAGCGCATCGAGCCGCTCTCCGAGCAGCGGCACCGCGAACAGCAAACTTAAAAACGGTTGCAGCAGTTGGACCTGACTGACACGCACTGCGCCGCCCCATGCCAGGCCGCGGTACCAGGCAAAAAAGCCCAACCACATCGAAAACACCGCGAGGTACCCGAAGGCCCACCAGCTGGCCGAGGGTATCACAGCGGGTTGGTCTGGCAGATGCAGCCAGGTCAGTGGTAGCGTGACGGGCAGACTGATCACCAGTACCCAGCAAATCACCCGCTCGGCACCCAGTGATGGGGTCAGACGTGCACCGCCGATATAACCCAGTGCCGCACTGGCCATTGACAGCAGCAAGAATAGGTCGGCCTGATGCAAGCTGAGAGCACCCGTACTGCCGACAGAGCGCATCACCATGAAGCCAAGAACCAGCAAGGTCCCCGACAGCGCACAAGCCCAGAAGCCCAGACTGGGCCGCTGCCGGTACCACACAGCCGCCACCGCTGCAGTGGCCAGCGGCAGCAGGCCGGTGACAACCGCACCGTGTGTGCTGGGAACGTAAAGCAGGGCTAGCGCCAGAAACAGGGGAAAGCCCAGTACCACACCCAATGCGGTCGTGGCCAGCAAGCCCCACTGGCCTCCCACGGGAATCTGCCTGTTTCCACGCCAGCGCAGCACCAGCAGATACACCACCGAAAGCACGCCCGCCACCGTCGCTCGGCCAAAGGTGACAAACCAGGGCGAAAGATGGGGTTGGTCCGCTGACCCCACGGCAAGT
>JANOLL010000246.1:0-4945 GCA_031419775.1 Polaromonas sp.
ATCAAAGTCATCGTTCCAGTCGCGCCGGGTGGTGGGGCTGATAGCGTGGCCCGCATGCTGACAGAAAAAATGTCTCAGTCGCTCGGCACCCCGATCATCATTGAGAACAAGGCAGGTGCGTCAGGCTCGATCGCTGCGATGGAGGTCGCACGCGCTGCGCCGGATGGCTACACCCTGATGCAATGTTTTGTAGCCACTCACAGCACCAACCCGGCCGTCTTCAAGCTCAAGTACGACCCCATCACCGATTTCACTCCCGTGGGAATGATGGCCCAAACGTCGAACGTACTCGTCGTCGGGGAAAAGCACAGCGCAAAAAACCTTCAGGAATTTTTAGTACAGGCGCGGGCCAAGCCTGGCGGGATGAGCTTTGCCTCCGCAGGCGCCGGGTCGGCCACCCATCTGATCATGGAATACCTTGAAAACCAGTCACGAGTAGATTTGGTGCATGTGCCTTACAAAGGCGCTGCACCAGCCATGCAGGACTTGCTGGGCGGCCAGGTAGATGCGATGTTTCCCAGTCTCACGACCGCCCTGCCACACATCCGGTCGGGCAAGCTGCGTGCGCTGGCTGTGGCATCGAGCAAGCGCGACCCGCAGCTGCCCGATGTGCCGACCGTTGCCGAGCAAGGCTTCGCAGGCTTTAGCGCTATCCAGTGGTGGGGCTTGTGCGCGCCCGCCAAAACGCCGGACAGCGTTGTGGTGCGCCTGAACAGGGCACTCAATCAGGCACTGGCTCTGCCCGAAATCTCTGCCAGGCTACACGATATGGCGGCCGAGCCAACACCTTTAAGTCCGGCGCAGTTCGAGAACTTTTTGAAGACCGAAGCCGCCAAGTGGACCCAACTGGTACGCGATACCAAGCTCCAGATCGAACCTTGATACCGCGGTCAATTCGGTTCAGGCATAAAAAAGCGGCGCCACAGTCATGGCGCCGCTTGTTTTCATCTTGGCAGAATGATTACTGATTTGCCACCAGCAGGTTGTTTTCAATGCGCACGCGATCGCCGACCTTGAATGGCGGTGCCGATGGGTAGGTGACCGTCTGTGTGCCGCCGCTTTCGAGCCGTGTTACCACTTCAAAATGGGTGTTTTTCTTGATGTTCTTTTCGATTTCTCGCCCCGCATAGGCACCTCCCACTGCGCCCAACACCTGCGCTGCTGTTTTGCCGTTGCCGCCGCCAACCTGGCTTCCCAGCAACACGCCGGCCAGTCCGCCACCGATCAATCCCAGATAACTGCCATCTCCCTTGACTTCAATCGCGTTGATCGCTTCAATCGCACCGCAATTGGCGCAGGAACGGGGTGGCGCATTGAGGGGTCGGACAGCGTTGGCGACCACCAGGGGGTCGCGCAGCACGGCATCGGCCTGACGATTGTCAATCCTCAGGTTTGCAGTCACTCGCGAGCTGGGCGCAATGCGATCACGTGACTTCACCGTGTAGCTGCCTTGGTAGTTTCCGGACGTCGCTTCATCCAGGAATACCTTGCCGTCGACACCGTCAAGTCGAACGCTGGCTTTTCCGCCCGGAGTACCAGCCAGGGTAAAGAACAATTCTGATCCTGCATCAATCCGGCTTGCCGGTGCCACGGTGAAACGCTCGATGCGAGGCGCAATACCCGTGGGTACACTGCCAGCCTGCGACCGCCATGGGGCACCCGCCTGCAAGGACTCATCCAGCACAACACTGGCCACCTGATTTCCCAGTCGAAGATTGGCGGTAACCATGCTGAGTGCGGACAGCCTGTCTGACCTACGAATGGTGTAGGAGCCAACGTATACGCCTGGCTCTATTTCACCGAGCAGATACTGGCCATTGATGCCGTCAATGCTGATACGTGTATCGGCACCGGGGGTCCCGTAAAGCGTGAAGATCATCTCGGTACCCGGACTGAGTTGATCGACTTGCTTGACGTCGAATCCAGTGATTGATGGCGGAGCACCAGATTGCGCGCTGGCCGCAATGGACATGAAGGTCAGTGTCCCGAAGGCCAATAGGGCAAACAGTGTTTTTAGGATTTTCTTGTATAGGGTCATGGTCGGCCTTTCGTGCATCTCTGCTGCCAAACACCAGTGGCTCACGAAGCATCTTTTCAAATTGATTGGAGATCGTCTGGCGTCGCTTGAATATGACACAGGAATTAGCGGCTCAATGCAAAAAGAGCGTTTGGCCTACAAAGTGATACGACTCCGGGAAGTGGTGCCTGGCAGCCATGCGTGGTGTGCGTGGAGTCAAAATTAGCTGCTGCTAGACAACATTCAGCCGCAATTCAAACCGCGCAATACTTATCCTGAATTTCAGTGTCTGCAAGCAACTCAGCGGCGTTTCCGTGGTGGACGATTCGACCCTGATCCATGATGTAGGCCCGGTCTGAAATTTTTAAGGCTCTTTCCACGTTTTGCTCTACCAGCAAAATCGTGATGCCTTTCTGCCGCATGCTGTCAAACAGAACGAACATTTCATCGACCAGAATGGGCATGATGCCCTCGGATGGCTCGTCGAGCAGAATCATTCTGGGCCGCGCCATCATCGCCCTGGCAATCGCCAGCATTTGCTGTTCACCGCCCGACATGGACGAGCCGTCCTGATGCAGGCGCTCTTTCAGCCGAGGAAAGGTCTGAGCGATCTCGTCCACCATGCTGCTCATCTCGCCGCGAAGACTGCTCGCCGTCAGGCCGAGTTGCAGGTTTTCAAGCACGCTCAAGCTTGGCACGATTCTCCGGTCTTCAGGGACATAGGCCAGGCCACGGTGAAACCGCTCGTGCGTTTTCAGAGGCAGAATATCCACCTCATCAAAGAGCACCCGTCCACTGCGCTTTTCAACCAGTCCCATCAAGGTCCGGAGAGTCGTGGTCTTGCCTGCGCCGTTACGACCCATCAAAGTCACTATTTCCCCGCGCTTGACTTCAAAATTCAAGCCCTGCACCACATGGCTGTGGTCGTACCAGGCATTGAGCTGTTCAACTTTTAGCATGCTGTTCTCTTTGCCTGTGGTGATTAGTTCTGACCCAGATAGACACGTTTGACCTCTGCGTTGTTGCGAATGTCATCGGGGCTGCCTTCAGCCAGCAACTCACCGTGATGCAATACCAGTAGGCGCTTGCACAAGCCCATGACGAGCTTCATTTTGTGTTCAACCAAAATAATGGTTCGCTCGGCAGACAACTCGGTGATCAGGTCCATCATGACCACGGTTTCCTGCGGCGACATGCCCGCAGTGGGCTCGTCCATCAACAGCAACTTTGGCTCGCAAGCCAGCGCCATCGCAACCTCCAATGAGCGCTGCTGGCCATGGGCCAGATCGCCGGCGAGCTTTCTGCGGCTGTCAGTCAGCCCAACCCGATCTAGCAACATGTCGGCATGATCGTTCAATTCTGTGTAAGACCCTCGCGCGCGCAGAATCTGGTAGCGCGAGGTCTGCATCTGCAGTGCCACGCGCACATTCTCGTGCGCACTGAGATGCTTGAAAACATTGGTGATCTGAAAACTCTTGGCAATTCCGGCGCGCGCATAGTCATGTTGCGCCATTTGCGTGATGTCACGTCCCTCAAAATGCACCGTCCCCTGGCTGGGCGGAATGCCGCCGCTGATGACATTGAAAAACGTGCTCTTCCCGGCGCCGTTAGGTCCGATGATGGCCGTCAGTTCGCCCGCCTGGAAGCTGGTAGTGATGGCATGCAAAGCCTGGAACTTGCCAAAGTACCGCGAGATATTGGTCACTTCCAGGATAGGTGTGGCACTCATGCCAGGTCCTTTCCGGCCTGGCTGGATCGTTGCCAGCGAGTCACCCAGTCCAGCACGGTTCCCCAGACCCCTTTAGGGAAGAACAGAACAAACACCATAAAAATAATTCCGACGACGCCCATCCAGTAGCGGGTGACATTGGTCACAACGTCTTCGAGATAGAGAAACACTGCCGCGCCGATGAAGGGGCCCATAAACGTTCCCATACCGCCCAGCAGGCACATCATGACAGCCTGCCCAGACTGCAAATAGTGCAGCGAGTCGATCGGTACCACCGACAGGTGCAAGGCCCGCAGCGCACCCGCCAAACCGCAGATACCCGCCGACAGCACGAACACCAGCAGCTTGCTGCGCGCCACGTCGTAGCCACAGGCCGAAGCACGTTTTTCGTTTTCGCGAATGGCTTCGATCACTGCGCCAAAGGGCGAATCCAGCAGGCGCGACACAAACCATAATGCAAGCGCCACAAACACCAGAATCACATAGTACTTATTCAATGGATTGATAAAATCGATGCTGATGCCCGGCAGCGAGATGGTCTCTACGCGCACACCGCGCAAGCCGTTTTCACCCCCGGTCCAGCGCTCGGCCTTGTAAAAACCGTAGTACACAATTTGCGCCAACGCCAGTGTGACCATGGAGAAATAAATTCCCCGAGTGCGGATGGCAAGGTAGCCGATGACCAGTCCGGCCAGGCACGACGACAGCACACCAGCCGCAATCGCCGCCCACCAGGGCCAGCCGGCATGCACCACCGTGATGCCCGCCAGGTAGCTGCCTACGCCTAGAAAAGCTGCATGGCCAAAGGACAACATGCCGGTGTAGCCGAACAGCAGATTAAACCCTACGGCATAGAGACCAAAGATCAAAATGTTGATGGCCAGCGTTTCGTACGGCATCAAAAAAGGAAACACCATCAAAAACAGCAGCGTGGCGGCCATTCGGTGTTGACGGATGCGCTCAATCGCATGGTTGATATAAAGATTCATGTTCAGCTCATCAATCCGGCTTTGCCAAAAAAGCCTTGCGGCCGAATCAGCAGCACCACCGCCATCAGGACGAAAATAGACATTTCGGCGTACTCCGGCGCAAGCAGCGAGGTCATGGCAAACACCACACCCACCAGCAAGCCGGCCACCACTGCGCCGGGCAAGGAACCCATCCCGCCCACCACCGTCACCACAAAGGATTCGGCCAAT
>JANOLL010000247.1:0-4344 GCA_031419775.1 Polaromonas sp.
CGGAAGTTTTGCTCTACCAGGACGATGGTGTAACCCTTGGCCTTGAGCGCGAGAATCATTTCGGCGAGCTTTTGCACGATGACCGGTGCCAGCCCTTCAGAAATTTCGTCAAGCAACAACAGCCTGGCGCCGGTACGCAAAATGCGGGCAACGGCCAGCATTTGCTGCTCGCCGCCAGACAGGCGCGTGCCCGGGCTGCTGGCGCGTTCCTTGAGGTTGGGGAACATCGCATAGATTTCGTCGACGCTCATGCCACCTTCGGCAATGGTAGGCGGCAACATCAGGTTTTCTTCGGCGCTTAGAGAGGCAAAAATTCCGCGCTCTTCCGGGCAATACCCCACACCCATATGGGCGATTTTGTGCGGTGCCAGTTTGATAGATTCTTGGCCTTTGATGCAGATGGAGCCCTTGCGGGCGCCAGTCAAGCCGACAATGGCGCGCATGGTGGTGGTCCGACCCGCGCCGTTGCGCCCCAACAGGGTGACCACTTCACCTTCATTGACGGTCAGGTTGACGCCATGAAGAATGTGCGACTCGCCATACCAGGCGTGCAAGTTTTCAATTTTGAGAAGCTCGGTGGTCATACAGGACTCCGAAGGGCCGCCCCAGGGCAGGCCTGTGCCGCCTCGGGAGGCAACGAATGACACGCAGTGAAAAGTGTGGCCAACATCTAGTGTGCTCCCACCAATTCGGTGTTGGCGGTGCCCATGTAGGCTTCAATCACCAGCGGATTTCTGGCCACTTCGGCATACGGCCCATCGGCAATGATGGCGCCGCGCTGCAGCACGGTGATGCGGTCGGCAATTGACGAGACCACGTTCATGTTGTGCTCCACCATCAGGATGGTGCGGCCAACCGACACTTTTTTAATCAGTTGGGTGACACGGTCCACGTCTTCATGACCCATGCCCTGGGTGGGCTCATCGAGGAGCATCAGTTCCGGCTCCAGTGCCAGCGTGGTGGCCAGTTCCAGCGCGCGCTTGCGGCCGTAAGGCAGGTTCACGGTCATTTCATCTGCGAAGCTGCTCAGGTCAACCGCAGCCAGCAGCTCACGTGCACGCTCATGCAGGTGAAACAGCGAGTCTTCTGATTTCCAGAAGTGAAACGAGGTGCCCAGATTGCGCTGGAGTGCAGCGCGTACGTTCTCGAGCACCGTCATGTGCGGAAAGACAGCCGATATCTGAAACGAGCGAACAATTCCGCGCCGTGCGGTCTGGGCCGGCTTTTCATGCGTGATGTCGATCCCGTTAAACGAAATACTGCCACGCGTTGGCGGCAGAAATTTGGTCAACAGGTTGAAAAAAGTGGTTTTGCCCGCACCGTTGGGCCCGATCAGGGCATGAATATGGCCGCGCTGGACTTTCAGATCCACGTTATTGACCGCAACGAATCCTTTGAATTCTTTGCTCAGGTTGCGTGTTTCAAGAATGAACTCGGCAGACAAATGACTCTCCAGCGGTTAGATGCGGTTTTGGCAGCGGAACTCGCCCCATGCCGGGACGTGCGCCGATTGCTCCAAACACAGCGCTGATGGTATCGACCAGCCAAAGTAGGCGCTACCGGGTAAGACCCTAAGTTTGTTTGGCAGGGTGCTAATAAATACATAGCAAAATAAACAGTATCTGGAACAAGCGTCAAAATCGGACTTTCGATTTCAGACGATTCAAGCCATGCCATCTTTGCCTTCTGCGACGCCCATCGATGAATTTTTGCGGGCGCTACTGGCCCGGCCCGAGCTGGCTCCGGTGCCGGAGTCGTGCAAGGCCGAGCAGGCCCTGTACGCAGCGCTGCAGGACCAGCCGCTGCTGCCCGTGGCGCCGGACCTGCTACAGACCCTTGAAGATGCAGATGTGCGGGAGAATTACCGGCTTTTCTTGCGTTGCCGGGGCGGCCTGCTCGAGGCCGGGACGCTTGAAAGTTATTATCTCCAACTGTTTCGCGATGGGCTTTCAGCAGCGGGCGGCGGCGTGGCAGTGCCGCCGCTTTTCATTGACCTGCTGGTGGAGGCGATCGTCCTCGGTTTGCTGGCCGACACCAGCGACGCCTATGAGGCCCGCGCCGCCGACATGCTGTTTCGCGCTCAACGCATCAGCACCACTGACGGACAGCTGCTGGGCGGCGACCAGGAAACGCTGGACATGTTCAATGAAACCGGTGGGCTGGGCGACTTTGGCCGTTTCCTGGCGGAGTCCAAGGCACCGCTGCGCAGCATTGAACTCCAGGTGTTGTCAGATGACAATGCGGCCCAATTTTTCGCCAGCCGACAACCGGACGGTCGCCCGGCGGCGCGCCATGCCTTTTTGCTGGACCTGACCCATGAAGTGAGCAACGACTTGAGTCACGGACTGGTGCTGACCATGACCCGCGCGCGATCCGGGCTAAAAGCCTTGGCCAGCGTACTGCAGCGTTGGGTGCGACATTTCCTGGGGGTGGAGGTGACGGTGCGGCCACTGCAAAAAATTGATGATCCAGCCTGGCGCTGGCATGTGGGGCTGGACGCAGAGGCAACCGCGCTGCTCAATGATTTGTACAAGGGCCGTGAAGTCGAGCCGACCCGCTTGCAGAGGCTGGTGAGTCTGTTCCAGCTGGACTTTGTCGATCCGCGCGACATGCGTGAGGATGTCTCGGGCAAGCCGGTTTATCTGGCACTGATGATGAACGTTGATGGTGTGGTCAAACTCAAACCGCAGAACCTGCTGATCAATCTGCCGCTACGCCAGCCGGTGTAGCGGGCAGATGTCCGGTAGCTGGTCGCCAGACCGCTCGTGCCTTAAAATGTATGGTTAAGCCCTTTTCAACTGGAGTTCCTCATGCCCAAAAAGATCAGAGTCGAAGCCGACATCTGTGCCCCCAAGCCCGTGCCGCCCAATGGCTACACGATTACCACCGGCCATGGACAAAAAGTCAGCCTGGAGCGCGGTTCGCACACCCGCAGCAAAAAAAACCCAGGCAAGCGGCCGAAACAAGGCGGCTGACCTGACCGCCCGTAACTAAAGCGCCTGAGGGCGCTTTTTTTTGGTCAAATTGGGCTTTAGGCAGCGAGAAATATGTATTTTATGCTATCTAAATAATAGCATTGTAGATACTCGAGGTGATGCCCTTGAAATCAAGAAAGTGCCACCTATATCGACTAATGAGTCGGCTGGGTCTGATTTCCGGCCGGTTTTCACCACTGAAACGGAGGACACACCATGTATGAAGCCATGTTGAACTATCCCAACAGTCTGTTCGGCCAATTTGAGCGCCTGCGTCGTGAAATGGATGATGTGTTTGGCGTCTCCGGCCTGCCGAGCAGCATCCGCTCTGTCGCGTCGGGCACTGCACCGGCCATCAATGTCGGACGCACCCCCAACAGCGTCGAGATCTATGCGTTTGCGCCGGGGCTGGATGCGTCGAAGATCGACGTCTCGCTTGACCGCGGCGTCCTGCGTATCTCAGGCGAGCGCCCGTCCCTGTTAAACGGCGATCAGGCCAAGGTCAATGTCTACGCCAGGGAGCGTGGCGTCGGCAGTTTTACCCGGGCGATCTCGCTACCTGACGACGTCGATCCTGAAAAAATCAAGGCCAGCTACCGCGACGGCGTGCTTCAGGTCAGCATTGCGCGCCGCGAATCCGAGCAACCCAAGCGAATCACCGTGCAGTGACGCCATCCACCTTGAGGAGAAACCATCATGAGCGACAAGAAACAAGCCACGCAGACCGCACTGGAGCGGGAGCAGCAGCGTGCGGCGCTACCTGCCGTGGACGTGTTCGAGGATGAGTCTGGCATCACCCTGCTGGCAGACATGCCGGGCGTGCCAAAGGACAAGCTGGAGTTGTCGGTAGAGGGCGATACGCTGTGGGTCGAAGGCAATGTGCAGCCGCAGATTCCAGACGGGCTGGAAGAAATCTATGCCGAAGTTCGGGTTCCGCGTTATCGGCGCAGCTTCAACCTCACCCGCGAACTGGACGCCACCAAAATCGATGCCAAGCTCAAGGATGGTGTGCTGACCCTGCGCATCCCCAAGCAGGCGCAGGCCCAAACTCGACGGATTGCCGTCTCCGCGGCCTGAGGGCGGGCGGCGCATCGGAGTTAACGCCCGGTGCGCCGCTGGTCAGTGGCATCACATATTGCGCCGGTACTGTCCGCCAACTTCAAACAGCGCGTTGGTGATTTGTCCGAGTGAGCAGACCCGAACCGCGTCCATCAACACCTCGAACACATTGGCGTTGTCGATCACTGCTTTTTGAAGCCGCTTGAGCGTGGCCGGTGATTCGCCGGCGTGGGTGGCGTGAAATGCCGCCAGGCGATTGAGCTGGCTCTGCTTTTCTTCTTCTGTGGAGCGGGCCAGCTCCAATTTGTCC
>JANOLL010000248.1:0-2068 GCA_031419775.1 Polaromonas sp.
TGCTTTTCAATGTCGACCTTGCCCTTTTCGATGTCCTTGAACTCGACCTTCTGGTATTTCTTGGCCTCGGTGTAAACCGCAGGGCCAGTAAAGGTCGAATAAAACGAGGATTCTCCAGGCGGCGGGTTGCCATCGCGCACCAACTGCAGATACAGCTGTGGCGAAACCGGTGCGCTCCCGGAGTTGATCACGTCGTGGCGTACATTCAGATCGTAGGATCCTCGCTTGAGAGTGTAGGTTTTGAGCAGTTTGACACCGCCCACTTCAGCAGATTCAAATTTGATCTGGAGTTCCTTTTGTCCGTCCTTCAGGGTGCGCTCACCAGGTAGCGGGGTCATGATGGTCTTGTGGTTCGGCAATGCTCCTCCCCCGCCGGCGGCAATCAGCCCAGTTTGCGCAACATAGACCCGGCTGCTGCTCTCGTCAAGCAAGGTGAAGCCGGCTTTGCCGTCGTTCATGTCCTTGAATCGACTGAATACCGACTGCACCAGCGTGCCACCTTCGGTGTCGAAGGTCAGTGCGAACACATCGGTGGTGACCGTCAAGCGCTCTTTGGTGGCGGGCCCGACAGCGGGTGCGCCGCCCGGCACGGCGATGGCAGTGGCAGCGCCAGCCGCAGAGGTAGCTGTGGGTACCGGTACAGCAGCCGATCCGGTCGCCGGCAATGGAGCCGATGCCGGGGCCGAGCCAGCCTGTCCTGGTGCTGATTTGGCTGCCGGCGTGGCACCTGGGAAAAACGTTGGTTTCTGGCCATTAAAAACTTGCCACTGATCCCACAACAAGATCATCGAAAAACCAAAAATCACCCACAAAATGGTGCGGCGGATGTCATTCATGACGGCTTCTTTGTAGAGGAATTTGATGTCACAGAGGTGACAAGTGGAGTAAACAAGGTGTCATGGCTTGCAAGCGGGCACACGAGTGGGTCATACCCACCCTCGCACCACGGCTGGCAACGCACCAAGCGCTTCAAGGTAAGGTAGCTCCCTCTTGCAGCCCCGAATTGCTGCAAGGCCTGCAGGGAATAGGCCGAACAACTCGGCTCAAACCGGCAGGCAGAACCCAGCGACGGGCTCAATAACAGGCGATAAGTCCTGACGAGCCCAATCAGAACCTCGGAAGGAAAACGGGTTAAAGCGGCCAGCAGGTTTGGCATACAAAAGATGGCGAAGGAACGCGAACCGGCTAGCCAGGCATGATGCCAAGCTGCATCAATGTGAGAACTTCTGCACGAACCGCGGTTTTAAGCAGCGAGGACTCTGCGCTGGGAAAATTCTGGCGTGGAAACTCTCTACGCAGGCGCACCAGGAGAGCAGATTGCGGGTATTGGAGCAGGGCTTCAGCACTCACGGAATAAATTTGTCGTTTGATGGCGTTACGGGTAACAGCCCGCTTGGCCCAGCGCTTGGGCACCATGGCGCCTATCCATTGTTCATGTGCCGCAAACAGATTCGGTCGA
This sequence comes from Polaromonas sp., assembly GCA_031419775.1. Taxonomy (GTDB): domain Bacteria; phylum Pseudomonadota; class Gammaproteobacteria; order Burkholderiales; family Burkholderiaceae_C; genus Polaromonas. The sequence goes on from JANOLL010000248.1 coordinate 1,460, forward strand.
TTTTCACCGCCGTTCAAAGTCCCGCAGGGATGCAATGAAGGGGCCATCGGTTGAAGTCGACTGCAGTGGAGGACAAAGTGCTCGGTCCTGGCAACAATGTCAGCGGCCAGCAAGGCTTGAAACTGAGGCCGGGTTTTAAGCCGCTGCACCGCAGACTGACTGCGAGTTTAGACCGCCAGGCGCTTGCGGCCCTTGGCACGGCGGGCTGCAATCACAGCGCGTCCACCGCGAGTTTTCATCCGGGTCAAAAAGCCATGGGTGCGGGCACGCTTGACTTTGGAGGGTTGGTATGTGCGTTTCATGGTAAGTCCTGCTGTCTGCTCTAATGTTTACACTGCAATTTGGCTCGCGGCCTCTGTTGGCTCCGGTGATGGCCCGAGGCAGCTGTTTCATGCCACTTCCGCCACGGCCGCCGACGCCTTCGCTCGGTTTTAAGCTAGGGTAGGGCTGTGTATGAGGGCAACCAATGATTATCGCAGATTTAACAAAGCTTGCAAATTCACGATGGTCGAATGGATTAAACGATCTCGGCTTGGTCGCCGTTTGGGCTAAGGCAGAAATACCGCTCCAAAGTGCCAGACAGCGTTGTGGATAACTGGTGCTCCGGGA
>JANOLL010000249.1:0-2484 GCA_031419775.1 Polaromonas sp.
GCGACAGCCGCCATCGCTCCCATGGCGCAATCGGCAAGCAATTCGGCCAGTTACTGGATGGCGCTCGGCCTGATCCAGCAGTTTGGCCATGATTTCGAACTGGCGCTGGCCAGCTTTGCCAAAGCCGGTCAGCTCGATCCATCGTCACCTGAGCCCGTTCTTTGGCGGGCCGCGATTTTCATGGTCCAGACGCGCTACGCCGAATCGCTGGCCGAATGTGAGCGGCTTACCGCACTGGCTGAGCCAGCCTTGAGCATCGGTTGCCGCACCTATGTTCAGGCGACCACAGGACAGCTCGATGTAGCTTTTCAAACGCTCGCTGGCACCGTCAAGGCGGCGACGGGCTCGGCGCCGGAGCTGCGGCTGTGGCAGGCCACTCGTCTGGCGGAAATGGCCGCCAGGCTGCAACGTTTTGACGTCGCTGAAAGTTACTTCAAAGACGCTTTCCAGCAGGGCGTGACCGACCAGTTCTTGTTGGCAGCCTATGCTGACTTCCTGCTGGCGCGGCAGCGTCCTGCCGAAGTCCTGACCCTTCTTGCGGACTGGGAGCGTTCGGATATCTTGCTGCTGCGCCTGGCCCTGGCGGGCAGGGCAGCCGGCGACAAACGTGCGGCAGACTGGATCGTGCAGCTGCGCGACCGCTTTCAGGCTGCAGCCAGGCGAGGCGATCGGCTTCACGAGCAGGAGGCCGCCCGGTTTGAGCTCGACCTGGAAGGCGACTCGGCCAAGGCACTCGATCTGGCAGGTCGAAACTACCAGGTCCAGAAAGAACCACGGGACGCCGAGATTTTGATGCGGGCCGCCCTGCGTGCCAAGCAGCCCAAGGCGGCACAAAGCGCGCTGGACTGGCTGCGCACCAGCCGCTATGAAGACCCGGCCTTGGCCGATCTGGCCGCGCAACTGGCTGCGCTGGGGGCTACAAAATGAAGCGCTTTTTTTTCCTGGTTCTGGCTGCGCTATTGCAAGTCACCACCGCTACGGCCTGGGCCCACAAGCCAAGTGACAGCTACCTGACCCTGCGCGCCAGCACCGGTAGCGCAGACATCACAGTGCGCTGGGACATCGCCCTGCGCGACCTCGACTATGTGCTGCAGCTTGACCGCGACGGCAATGGCGAACTGACCTGGGGAGAAGTCCGCCAGCGCACCGATGACATCAGCCGACTGGCCCGCGAGCGGCTGGTACTGAGCTCCGGTGACAAACCCTGCACCTGGGCTTCAACCAGCCCTTTGATGCTAGACAAACACAGCGACGGCACCTACGCGGTACTGAGTCTGAAGGCGCAGTGCGTTGCCTTGTCGGGCGTCCTCAAGGCGACCTATTCCCTGCTCTTCGACGTGGATCCGTCCCATCGCGGACTGGTTCAATGGGTGGCGCCCGGCGTCGACACCGCGCAAGCGTTGGTATTCGGGACGGAATCGGCCGAACAGGTGTTGCCACTTCAGCCAGCAGGTGTGTGGCAAACCTTGCGCCAGTATCTGCTCGACGGTGTCTGGCACATCTGGATCGGTTATGACCACATTCTGTTTTTAATCTGCCTGCTGCTTCCCGCTGTACTGGTGCGCCGCGCGGGCCATTGGGAACCTGCGCCAACCCTGCGCAATTCGATCATGGAGGTGGTCAAGGTGGTGACAGCCTTTACCTTGGCCCACTCCATCACCTTGACGCTCGCGGCGCTGCAAATCATCAGTCTGCCCTCGAGACTGGTGGAGTCCACGATTGCCGCCTCCGTCATCGTTGCGGCATTGAACAACCTGCGCGGTACGATTGAAAAACGGCGCTGGATCATGGCCTTTGTGTTTGGGCTGATTCATGGTTTCGGATTTGCCTCGGTACTGGCAGACCTGGGCTTGCCACAGGGCGCGCTGATCATGGCGCTGGTAGGTTTCAATGTCGGGGTTGAAGTGGGCCAACTCTGCATCGTCGCGGTATTTTTGCCGCTGGCATTCGGTTTGCGCCACACCCGCTTTTACCGTTCTGGGGTCCTGATTGGTGGTTCGCTGCTGGTGGCGCTGCTGGCGACCTGGTGGTTACTGCAACGCCTGTTCGACTTGTGAAGGCAGCACAGGCGTGGCCGAGCCCAGCAGTCGACGGTGCTGCGCAAAAAAAGTCCACATCAGCAGGCTGGCGTCTGGCCCCTCGGGTGCACTGAAAGCCATCTGTGAGTTGCCCCCGCTCCAGGCATGACCCAGTGCTGCGATCTCGCAGCGCAGCAGTTGCGGCTTTCTGCCCGCGTAGTAAGTCACGGTCCGGTAAGCATGGCTGGGACTTCGACCGGCGGCACGTGCCGGAAAGTCGCGCTGCACCGGCTCAGCGCCGGTGATCGAGGCGCTGTTGAGTATCTGAAACTGTTGGGTGTTCACCGAACCGCTTGGTCTGATCCTGTTCGAGGGTCTGTTTGTCGATCTGCCTTGGGGGCGCTGGCCACTGACCGTGCATTCTGCTGCCTGGGGGTTGGCCTTTAACGTGGCGGCGGTGCTGCTG
>JANOLL010000250.1:0-1986 GCA_031419775.1 Polaromonas sp.
GCCGGTACTCGCCGCTGACGTGGTTCACTCTTTCACGCAACTCACCGGCAAGCTGGCTGCGCCGCAATACCGGACGATCTACGCAGAGGTCAAGGCAGCCGTAGCGGTGTCCGATCGGATCGTGCGCTTTGACTTCGCCACCCCGAATCCGGAGCTGCCGCTGGTCGTGGGCGGCATGCCGGTTTTTAGCCAGCGCTGGGGCGGCGGCAAGCCTTTTGACAAGATCGTTTCTGAGCCCCCAGTGGGGTCGGGCCCCTACAAGCTGGCCAGCTTGGCGATGGGCCGCGACATCACCTACGTACGCGATCCGGGCTATTGGGGCCGGGACGTGCCCGCCCGCGTCGGCCATTTCAACTTCGACCGCGTCACCTTCAAGATTTACCTGGATGAAACGTCACGATTTGAAGGTCTGAAAGCCGGCGAATACGATTTTCTGCGTGAGTTCATTTCACGCAATTGGGCCCGCCAGTACACCGGCAAGGCGTTCAACTCTGGCGAGTTGGCCAAACGGGCCTTTGCAAACCGGAATCCAGGCGACTTCCAGGGCTACGTTTTTAATTTGCGTAAGCCCAAGTTTCAGGATGTCCGGGTCAGGCGCGCAATTGGTCTGGCACTCGATTTCGAATGGATGAATCGCCAGCTGTTCTACGGCATTTACAAGCGCGTGAACGGTTATTTTCCCAACAGCGAATTTCATGCAGAAGGCCTGCCCAAAGCCGATGAACTGGCCTTGCTGGAGCCTCTGCGCGACAAGCTCAGTCCTGCAGTCTTTGGTGCCGTACCGGTGTCGCCGAGCACCACGCCGCCCGGCAGCCTGCGTGAAAATCTGCGGCAGGCGCAGGCCTTGCTCAAAGAAGCCGGCTGGACCTACCGCGACGGTGCCTTGCGCAATGCGGCGGGCGAGGCCTTCACAATGGAATTTCTCAACGATCAACCTTCATTGATCCGGGTCGTGGGGCCGTTTCAGAAAGCGCTGGAAAAGCTTGGCATCACCATGACCTATCGCGTGGTCGATTTTTCTTTGGCCAAACAGAAAATGGACGCCTTTGATTTTGAAGTAACCACCACTCGGCTACCCGGAAGTACCGCACCAGGTGGAGAACTGCTGGAACGCTTTGGATCGGACGCAGCCAAAACACCGGGCTCCTCCAATATCTGGGGAATTGCCGACCCGGCCATTGACGCGCTGCTGCAAAAAATTGTCACCAGCACCACACGCCCGCACCTCGCTGCTGCCACCCGGGCTCTTGACCGGGTATTGACCCACGGCTTTTATTCAGTGCCCCAGTATTACGGTGACGCATTCCTCATTGGCTACCGTCCCGGGCGCTTCGTTCTCCCTGCAGTGATTCCACCGTATTACCAGGCCGATAGCTGGGCAATGAGTACCTGGTGGGCATCGTCCACCAACCGGTAACAGCAAGCATGGCCAGCTATATTTTCAAACGCCTTCTTCTGATGGTGCCCACACTGTTCGGAGTCCTGCTGCTGACGTTTGTCATGGTGCAGTTCGTGCCGGGCGGACCGGTGGAACAAATGGTCGCGCAGCTACAGGGCCGTGATTCGGGCGGTGAAAGCGCAGCCACAGCCGGCGCGGGTTATCGTGGTCGGCAAGGCGTTGACGCTCAACGCATTGCAGAAATCAAGGTGCTGTACGGTTTCGATAAACCCGTTCATGAGCGTTTCTTGCAGATGTTGGGGCAATTCGCGCGATTCGACCTGGGCAAAAGTTTTTATCAACACAAAGACGTCTGGCAGCTGGTGAAAGAAAAGCTCCCGGTATCGGTCAGCCTCGGTTTGTGGACTTTTTTCATCAGCTACCTGATAGCGGTGCCACTCGGTGTCGCCAAGGCGGTTAGATCGGGAACGCGGTTTGACGTGGTCACCACGCTGATCGTGCTGGTCGGTTATGCGAGTCCCGGCTTTGTGCTGGGCGTGGCGCTACTGGTGGTGTTTGGCGGGCAATTGCAATGGTTTCCCCTGCGT
>JANOLL010000251.1:0-2029 GCA_031419775.1 Polaromonas sp.
TCTCGCCGGGGGCCAGGGTGTACTGGTTGAAACAAAAGCACTCGAGCTTGTTGAAGTGTGTCGCAGCCTGGGATGGTGCATAGCTTGGAATAGCCTGTGCCGAAATTGTGCGGTTCTGTTTGTTTTCAAACTCATACATCACGGTGGTGAGTTCACCAGGGTGGACGACCAGAGCGTTTTGGGCAGGTTTGAAGTGCCAGGGGCCTCGCGCGTTGGCATCAAACTCAATCGTGATAGACCTGGATCGATCTATTTGCGTGTTGGCGGGTGGCTGCGAGCCGGCGCCAGCGATTTGCCGCTCAGCCAATGCCAGAACGTTGATTCCAGTCATCTCGCAAATCGCCTGATACAACGGAACAAGGGCATAGCCAAAGCCGAACATGCCCAGCACAATGATCGCAAGCTTGCCGACCATTTTGGAGTTTTCACGCTGCAGTCGCATCACCAATTACAGCCCGAAAATAATGGACTTGGCCATAAAGCCGGCAAAGAAAACGAGGGCAACGGAAGCCAGCGTCAAAGCCAGCTTGAAATTACTTTTCTTTTGCTCGGGCGTCATGGCGTTCACTTGTAGGCAACCTAAACGCTTTAGCCAATAACTCGGTTAGCAGCGGCATTGAGCCGTGGCGGTGTTTCGTAGGTATGGAAGGGTGCCGGTGAAGGGACTTCCCATTCAAGGCCTTCAGCACCTTTACCGGTTTCATCCACCCACGGATTTTGCCGGGCTGGCTCACCTTTGCCACGCATGGCCGGGATCACGATAAACAAAAAGAAGTAAACCTGGGCAAATCCGAACAGGAAGGCACCGACGCTGGCGATCGCGTTGAAGTCGGCAAATTGCATAGGGTAATCGGCATAGCGGCGCGGCATACCCGCCAGTCCCAGAAAATGCATTGGGAAAAAGGTGATGTTGAAAGAAATCAGCGACCACCAGAAGTGGATTTTGCCGCGGGACTCCGAATACATCACTCCAGTCCACTTGGGGGCCCAGTAGTAATAACCGGCGAACATGGCGTACAGCGAACCCGCAACCAGCACATAGTGGAAGTGCGCGACGACGTAATAGGTATCGTGCAGTTGGATGTCGATAGGAGCGACAGACAAAATGACGCCGGTCAGACCGCCCATTGTGAAGACGAAAATAAAACCTACCGCAAACAACATGGGGGTTTCAAAAGTCATCGAACCCTTCCACATGGTGGCGATCCAGTTGAACACCTTGACGCCGGTTGGCACGGCAATCAGCATGGTCGAATACATGAAAAACAGTTGGCCGGTAACCGGCATGCCGCTGGTGAACATGTGGTGCGCCCACACGACAAAGCTCAGGATGGCGATTGAGCCGGTGGCATAGACCATGGACGCATAGCCGAACAGGCGTTTGCGCGAAAACGCGGGGATGACCTGGCTGATGATGCCGAATGCCGGCAAGATCATGATGTACACCTCAGGGTGCCCGAAGAACCAGAAAATATGCTGGTACATCACCGGGTCGCCGCCACCAGCCGGATTGAAGAAGCTGGTGCCGAAGTGGCGATCGGTCAGCGTCATGGTGATGGCACCGGCCAGCACGGGCATGACGGCGATCAGCAGGTAAGCGGTGATGAGCCAGGTCCAGCAGAACATCGGCATCTTCATCAGCGTCATGCCGGGTGCGCGCATGTTCAAAATGGTCACGATGATGTTGATCGAGCCCATGATGGACGACGCGCCCAACAGGTGCAGTGCAAAAATGCTCGAGTCCATCGAAGGACCCATCTGCAGGGTCAGCGGCGCGTAGAGCGTCCATCCTGCGGCGGGCGCGCCGCCAGGAACAAAAAACGAGGTGGAGAGCAACAGAGCCGCGGGAATCATCAGCCAGAAACTGAAGTTGTTCATGCGCGCAAAGGCCATGTCCGCTGCGCCGATTTGCAGGGGAATCATCCAGTTAGCAAAGCCCACAAAGGCCGGCATGATGGCACCAAACACCATGATCAGGCCGTGCATCGTGGTCAGCTGGTTGAACAGCTCCGGGTTGATCAGTTGCAGG
>JANOLL010000252.1:0-7760 GCA_031419775.1 Polaromonas sp.
TGGGTCAACACTTGCGCCTTTCGGTACGCGCATTTGCTGGCTATCGGCTTCGTAGTGATTCAAGCGTGGCTTGGTGCGACATGTCCGCTCACAACCCTTGAGTCATGGCTCCGGCTGCAGTCTGGTCAATTGCCGTATGAGACCGGATTTATCCAGCATTGGGTACAGATGATCCTGTTCTATCAGGCACCGTCCTGGGTCTTCGCGGCGCTGTACACGGGTTTCGGTGCAGTGGTCGGCCTGGTTTGGTGGCTTTACCCGCCAAGTAGAGCCGCCAAAAAATTCACATCCTCCCCCAGCGACGCGTAAGCCTTTGAAAAATGCGCTCGCTACCAGCGCTTGCAGTAGCAACTTTTTGCCTCCGGCAAATCAGGAAGCGATCAGGCGTTTCCAGTACTTTATTGCTTGGCAATATTTCTTGCGAGGTGTTCAGCATCCTCTCCCACGCCGCATAGAAATGACGAAGATGCTTTGGAAAGCCAAGGCATACCCAGAAAAGGACTGACCGTCATCAAGCTGCATGATGAGCCGATGGTGGTCGCGCTGCCAAAGGGGCATAGCCTTGTTGGGACCATTGATGAGAAGGGGGTGCTGCTCAAGCATTTATCGAAAGAGACTTTTATCCTCTACGGTCCGCCCGGCTCTGGAATTTACGATGCCACCATCGCGGCCTGCCACGGCGCCGGATTCAACTTGCAAGTGGGTCAACTGGCGCCCCGGATTACTTCCGCGCTAGGGTTGGTGGCTGCCGGGTTGGGCATGTCACTTGTACCCGAGTCGTTTGGCCATGTGGGGATCAACGGTGTGTCATATCTTTCCCTGAACGGCTCCCCCCAACCCAAGGCGGTATTGAACCTGGTTTCGCGCAAGGGCAATCGATCAGCAGCGGTGCAACATTTTCTGGAAGTCGTACGGCTAATCGCTTCAAAAAAGAACGGTTCATCAGGCAGACAAGGCGCAGACGGACGGTAACGGCTCTCATGCTGCTTTCGTAACTGTTTTTTCTTAGGTATATTTCTCGACAAGCCAGTTCGCAATCTCATCTGCATTCCCAACTTGTCAGCCAAGGAGGAAGTATGTTTCGCCGAATTGCTATGAGTCTGCTCGCTTCGCTAGGACTCGCTTGCCCTGCGATAGCCGCAGACATCAAGGTCTTGGCGCCGAACGCCGCCAAAGAGTCTGTCGTTGAGGCCATCTCGGTGTTCGAGAAAACTACTGGACACAGAGTCGTTGTCTCATGGTCCGGGACTGAAGCTATTACCAAGCGCGTTGCTGAGGGCGAACTTGTCGATGTGGTGATCAATGCTGCGCAAAACATCGACCGACAGTCCAAGGAGGGTAAGCTGACCGGGGCAACGCGCACGGACTTCGCTCGTTCGGCTATAGGCGTCGCCGTTCCTTTATCTGTGGCCAAGGCTGACGTGTCCACCGCCGATGCGCTAAAAGCCGCGCTGTTGTCCGCCCGAACTGTCGTGGTGTCCTCGGGTACGAGCGGCCGCCACATGGTTGAAATTTTTTCAAAGCTTGGTATTGGCGAGCACGTGAAAGCTAAGACCAAACAGCCCCCGTCCGGTGCACAGATTGCCGACTTTTTGGCCGCAGGCGATGCAGAAATAGGATTCCAGCAAGTCAGTGAGCTTTTGCACGCCAAGGGCATTCATTACCTCGGTCCTGTGCCAGCCGACCTGCAGAGCTACACGATCTACTCCGCAGCCATTCATGCAGGCTCTGTCAACGCCGACACCGTTCAAGCGCTTTTGGCGGCCCTTCGATCACCGTCGGTACAGGCGGTCATCCGCTCGTCGGGGATGGAACCGTTATAGCAAAACGCCCATAGCTGGAGGCTGAATATCCTTTCCAACTTTCCGCGTCGCAGATAAGCTCCCACCTTCGATAGGGTCAACCTAGACCCATTGGCCGAAAGGAGTTTGACTGCTATTATTTAGATAGCTGCTCGCGCTTGTTTTGCCTGGGCTAACGGGCGATTTTCCTAACAAACTGAGTAGTGACGCTGCGTGATCATGCTGCGAGAAGGCTGCCGCGTAGCAACCTGGTCGCCCGGCGCCCAATTATTTGGCGTCTGAGGTATCGTCAAAGCGTTTTCGTTCTTTATCCCGATTTTGAGGCGCGCACCATGAAACCCATCCAACGCCGGGCGGCGATGCTGCTGGTCTCTACCCTGGCTGCTGGCAGCGTGCTGGCCCAGCCCGCAGCAGCCGTGCGTGTGGGCTCAAAAATCGATACCGAAGGCAGGCTGCTCGGAAACATGATCGTGCTGGCGCTGGAGGCAAACGGCGTCAAGACGCAGAACAAGGCCTCGTTGGGCAACACCCAGGTCATGCGGGCTGCGATCATAGCGGGTGAAATTGATCTCTACCCGGAATACACCGGAAACGGTTCGTTCATCTTTTTGGAACCCTCCAGCCCGGTCTGGAAAAACGCGCGGGCGGGCTACGAGCGGGTCAAAACGCTGGACTATGCCCGGCACAAAATTGTCTGGCTGGAGCCCGCGCCGGCCAACAACGCCTGGTCCATTGCGGTGCGCAAGGACGTGGCCAACGCCAACAAGCTCAAAACGCTGGATGACCTGGGCAAGTGGATTGCGTCGGGCGGGCAGTTCAAGCTGGCTGCCTCAGCGGAGTTTGCCGAGCGCTCCGACGCGTTGCCGGCGTTTCAGAAGGCCTACGGCTTTACCCTCAAGCCCGACCAGATCTTGACGCTGGCAGGCGGCGATACGGCGGTGACGATACGCGCCGCCGCTGAAAAAACATCGGGCGTCAACGCCGCCATGGCTTACGGTACCGACGGGCCGCTGGCCGCGTTGGGGCTGGTGATCATGGAGGATACGCAGGCCGTTCAGGCCATCTTTGCGCCCGCACCGATCGTTCGCGAAGAAGTGCTCCAGAAAAACCCAAAGATCAGGGACGCGCTGGCGCCGGTTTTCAAAACCCTCGACGGACCTACATTGCAAGCGCTCAACGCCAAAATTCAACTGGAGGGTCAGGATGCCAGGAAGGTAGCGGGCGATTTCCTCAAGTCCAAAGGTTTGCTGAAGTAAGCACGTAGTATCCGTTGGCACCCGGGTGTGATGGGGCACCCCGTGACGCAGATGAACAATTCACTTTCAAACATTGGCGCAGGAGCCCATTCGCTCGACGCCCCGCCGTCCCGTCGTTTGGTGCTGCCAGTTCTGTGTCTGCTCACTGCCATGGCGCTTTTGACCATGCCTTTCTTGACGGTCGCTCCCAATCGGCTGGTTTCTGGCGAACCGGTTTCGCTGCTGGCGACGTCGTACGGTCTGGCTTGGCTATTGGCTCTGCCATCGGCCCTGCTTGCTCTCGCGGCTGCGTCCAAACCGGGGCATGGGCAAAGGTGGGCGGCTACAGCCATGGCGATAGCGCTGCTCGTTAGCCTGCTTTGGCTGGCCGGTGCGGTTTCCACGCAGGGTGCCGCGACCGCATCACCGCTGGCCCGTACTTCGCTCGGTGGTGGTTTCTGGGCTGCCTCGCTGCTGCTCGGCCTTATAGCGGCTGATGCGATTCAAGGGCTTCAACTCAGGCGCCATGTAAGCGCCATATTGCTGGCGGCAGGGCTGCTTCCGGTGCTTGGCCTACTTGCTAGTGGCTGGTGTGATGAGCTGTCGATTATGAAAGAGTACGCCAACCGTTCCGATGCGTTCTGGGAGGCCATGGCACGCCATCTGCAGATCGTTTTGCTTGCACTGGTGCCGGCGTGTTGCCTCGGTTTACCACTGGGCTGGCTCGCGCAACGCCGGGCGCGGGTCGGGGCGCTGCTGTTTCCAGTACTCAATGTGCTGCAAACCATTCCGTCCATCGCACTGTTTGGATTGCTGATGGCACCGCTTGCACTGCTGGCAGCGGCCCTCCCAGCCCTGGCGCGCGCAGGCATCAGCGGGGTAGGACTGGCGCCTGGTGTGATGGCGCTGATTCTCTACAGCCTGCTGCCGGTAGTGCGCGCAAGCCTCGCCGGGCTGAGGCAGGTTCCAGCCAGCGTACGCGATGCTGCATGGGGACTGGGCATGTCGCCAGGCCAACTTTTTTGGCATGTCGATGTGCCACTTGCCGCGCCAGTGGTGCTGGCTGGCTTGCGCGCGGCTGCGGTTCAAGCTGTCGGTCTGTCGGCGGTGACCGCCCTGATCGGCGCTGGCGGGCTGGGCGCGATCATGTTTGAGGGTTTGTTCAGCAGTGCGCAAGACCTGGTTATTCTTGCCGTGGTCCCGATGGTGGTGCTTGGCGTGCTGACCGACGCTGCCTTCGGCCTGCTCATCAGTCATGTCCGCCAGAACGAGGCGGACCAGCAGGCCGACCTCGTTGAAGCCCGTCAGGCAGCCTGACAATGATCAATTTTCAGAACGTCAGCAAGTCCTATGCGGGCCGCCCGGCTATAGACAAGCTGAGCCTGACGATTGAACGTGGCGAGTTCGTAATGCTGATCGGTCCGTCGGGTTCCGGCAAATCGACGCTGCTGAAAATGATCAACCGCATGGAAAGCCATGACGCTGGCCAGATTCTTTTTTTGGGTCAGGATATCAGCACCCTCCAGCCGCGTGATTTACGTCTGCGCATGGGTTATGTGATTCAGTCGGTAGGTCTGTTTCCGCACTGGACGGTGGCACGCAATATTGCTGCCGTGCCGCAACTGCTTGGCTGGCATCCCGACAAAATCCGTGGCCGGGTCACTGCGCTGCTGGAGCAGTTGGGTCTGGACCCGGAGATCTATCGCATTCGCCTGCCGCACCAGTTGTCGGGCGGCCAGCAGCAGCGGGTCGGGGTGGCACGGGCGCTGGCGGCAGATCCCGATGTATTGCTGATGGATGAGCCCTTTGGCGCGCTGGATCCGGTGATCCGGATGGCCCTGCAGTTGGAACTGCGGCGCATCCATCAAGCGACCGGCAAGACCATCGTGATGGTGACCCACGATATTGATGAAGCCCTTTTTCTTGCCACCAAAATTGTGCTGCTGGATCGCGGCCGCTTGGTGCAGATGGCGACGCCGCTAGAACTGACCGGTGCGCCGGTCAATGCGTTTGTGTTGGACTTTGTCGGGCGCAGCGACATTGGTATCAAGCGTCTGTCGCTCCAATCCGCTCAAAGTCTGGCCCGCATGGAATCACCGCAACCTGGTGCCAGCCTTCCCGGGTCGGTGAGCTTGCGTGAGGCCGTGTCGTATCTGGCCATGGCGCAAATCGCCCACGTCAATTTGACCGATGCCGCCGGTTCGCATGTTGGCGTACTGCACGCTGCAGATATCTTCACACCGAGCATCCATGCCCATGGTTAACCTGGCGCAGGGCAAGCTGTTATGGGCCGTATTGGCACTGGCAGCACTCGTCGTTGGCTTGCCTTACTCGGCGCCGTTTTTCTCGTATTGGTTGCCGGAACTCGAGCGACCGGTCTATGCGCAGGAGCCGTTTGCGTACTTGTTATGGCAACACTGCAAGCTTGTGGTACTTTCCAGTGTAGTGTCAGTAGTGGGCGCTACGCTGCTCGGCGTCTGGAGCACGCGGCCCTCGGGCCAGCCGTTCAAGTCTGTGCTCGGCACTGTCGTGTCAATCGGTCAAACCATTCCCCCGGTGGCAGTGCTGGCGCTCGCCGTACCGGTGGTGGGATTTGGTGAAATTGCTGCGCTGATTGCCTTGGCCCTTTATGGCGTGCTGCCGGTTTTGCAGGCAACCGTGGCAGGCCTCCAATCGGTACCCGAGCCAGTGCGCCTAGCCGCTGCCGGCATGGGCATGTCGCCTTGGCAGTGTCTCGTGAAGGTGGAGGGGCCATTAGCCATGCCGGTCTGGCTTGCTGGCGTGCGCACATCGGTCATCATCAACATCGGCACCGCCGCAATTGCCTCGACCGTTGGTGCCAAAACACTAGGCTCGCCGATCATTGTGGGTCTGAGCGGATTCAATACCGCTTATGTCTTGCAGGGTGCCGTGCTGGTGGGCATGCTGGCCGTTGTCGCCGACATGGCTTTCGAGCGTTTGGCGCGCCGCCTGGACTGGCGCCATTGAGTATCAAGCTTCTGGCCAGGCCAGCTTGCCCGCCGCATCCATGTGCGTCAGGTAAACCCGCAGGTCAAATTCGTACTGGTGGTAATTCGGCTCCATATAGTTACAGAGCTTGTAAAAATTCTTGTCGTGCTCTTTTTCCCTGATGTGCGCGAGTTCGTGCACGGCAATCATTCTCAAAAATTCTTCAGGCACCTCCTTGAACAGCGAGGAGACGCGAATTTCGCGCTTGGCCTTGAGCTTATTGCCCTGCACCCGCGAGATCTGGGTGTGGGTACCGAGGGCGTGGGCAATCACCTGAAGGCGGTTGTCGTATGCGATTTTTGACAACGGCTCGGAGCTGCGTAAAAACTCATTTTTAAGTGCCATCACATAGTCGTACAGCGCCTTGTCGGTACGTACGCCGTGGGCGTTCGGATACTTTTTGAGCAGCATGTCGCCCAGCTTGTCCTGCGCCAGAAGCTGTTGCACTTGTGCCTTGAGGCTTTCAGGGTAGGCGCTGAGATATTTGAGTGGCGTCATGAGTTGGCTTGACTCATCAAGCACGAGACGCGGAACCGGCTTTGCCGGGCCGCAGGCGGGCGGCCCCCTTGGGGGGCAGGGAGTGACACGAAGTGCACGATCGTGGGGGCTACATTTCACGCCGCAGGGCAGGGAACAAGATCACGTCACGAATGCTGGGGCTGTCGGTCAGCAGCATCATTAAACGGTCAATGCCCACGCCGCAACCGCCGGTCGGAGGCATGCCATATTCAAGTGCGCGAATAAAGTCGTGGTCGTAAAACATGGCTTCGTCGTCGCCGCTTTCCTTCTCAAGCACCTGGGCGTTGAAGCGGTCAGCTTGTTCTTCAGCATCGTTCAATTCGCTGAAACCGTTACCGAATTCGCGGCCTGTGATGTAGAGCTCGAAGCGTTCGGTGACTTCCGGCCGGGCGTCATTGGCACGGGCCAGCGGTGAAATCTCGGTAGGATGCTCCATGATGAAGGTCGGCTGCCAGAGTTTTTCTTCAACCAGTTCTTCAAAGTAGAGCACCTGCAGACTAGCCAGAGAGCGGGTCGACAGTCGGTTTTTTTCTTCGCTGAGACCGAGCTTTTTCAGTGCATGAGTTAGCCAGACCGCGTCGTCGACATGTTCACCGGCTGCGGTGTGCTTGACGATGGCTTCGCGTATCGTCAGGCGCTCGAATGGCGCAGCCAGGTCCACCGCTTTGCCGCCATAGCTCAGTTGCAGCGAGCCGGCCACCTTTTGCGCCACTTCGCGAATCAGTGACTCGGTGTAGCGCATCAAATCGTTGTAGTCCCACCAGGCGGCATAGAACTCCATCATCGTGAACTCGGGGTTGTGCCGCACGCTGATACCTTCGTTGCGGTAGCTGCGGTTGATCTCAAACACGCGCTCAAAGCCACCAACGATAAGGCGCTTCAAATACAGTTCAGGCGCGATACGCAAAAACATTTCCTGGTCCAGCGCGTTGTGATGCGTCTTGAACGGTTTGGCATTGGCGCCGCCCGGAATCGGATGGAGCATCGGCGTTTCGACTTCCAGAAAGTCGTTGGCCACCATGAACTCACGAATACTGGTCACTGCCTTGCTGCGCGACATGAAGCGCTTTCGGGCCGCTTCGTCCATGATCAGGTCGACATAGCGCTGGCGATATTTAACCTCCTGATCGGCCATGCCGTGAAACTTGTCAGGTAGCGGTCGCAGGCTTTTGGTGACCAGGCGAATAGCGGTGGC